>CAMBEL010000003.1 GCA_945865605.1 Bifidobacterium breve | reverse complement strand
GAGCTGGCCTTCCGATTCATGAACCAATGGGGAACATGGTCGTAGACGTAGGTGGTGGCACCACGGAGGTTGCAGTTATTTCACTGGGTGGAGTGGTGGCTCTCGAAGCGGTGCGTGTCGGCTCGTTCGACATCGATGCGGCAATCCAGGCTTTCGTGCGGCGCGAATACGGAATCGCAATAGGCGAGCGCACTGCAGAAGAAATAAAACTAGCGATCGGTTCCGCGTTTCCGACCCCCGATGAGTACAAGGCAGAAGTGCGCGGGAGAGACCTAATGAGCGGTCTCCCGAAGACGATCGTGTTATCGCCCGAAGAGGTTAGGGGCGCCATTGAAGAACAGGTACGCGCCATCTGTGACGCTGTGATTTCGGCGCTAGGTAATACCCCGCCCGAACTCTCCCAGGATCTAATAGTTCATGGGATCCATCTTGTCGGCGGTGGTGGAATGTTGCGCGGCCTAGACCTTCGAATAGCGAAAGAGACCTCGCTGCCGGTACACCTAGTCGACGCGCCGCTCGAGTGCGTAGTGCTTGGAGCTGGTCGTTGTCTCGAGTCGTTCGATCGCCTCAAAGACATGTTTATGGGACGGCCGCACACCTAACTCCTACTGGAGATCTTCCGCGGCTTGACGTACTTGCCAGTCGGTGTCGTTCAGGGCGGCCTGGAGTGCTTCTTCCACTTCGTCGCCTTCAAACGCAGCTAGTGCGAGGACGGCGCGACGACGGATCGCTGGACGATCGGCGCAGGCCGTCAGGACCGCGGTGAGACCGTCGGGATCGCCGAGTGCTCCGAGCGCCGCGACAGCGGCTTCGCGAATTAGCGGATCTGGATGCGTCGTAGTCGCGTCACTGAGAGCGTTAACTATCTGCCGTTTATCGCCTATCGGCCAGGTGATTTCTCCTGCCGCCCATGACGCGGCTTCAGCGACTAGTGGCTCGCCGTCTTGAAGCAGCAACAACATGGTTTCAACGGTGACCCCCTTCACGGTGGGAGATAACTCCGCAGCGCGTCTCCGCACGAGCGAGTCGTGATCAGAGGCCGCGTCTTCCCATGCACCGCACGGATCGTTTTGCATTCGAACGAGAGCGCCTAACGCGGCAGCGCGGACGCGTGGATCTGGATCTTGCGTGACACTGATCATCGCTTCGGCGAGTGAGGAACCCTCTTCCTTTTCGCGAACGTCTGCGCCTTGAGTACTGATCGTCGCGAATCGCGCTGCTCTGGAATGCGCGTCAGTCATCGTTGCGCTCCTCCCGCATATTGACTTGACGCTACAGACCTTGTGCATTCCTGCCGATAGCGCATCTATGAAGATTTCCTGGAGTTGTAGGCGACCATTCTGGTTGAGCCTTGTTGCTGTTTTCTCAATAGGTGGTTTCGCTACCGTTGCAGGACCTGCAGCCGCGGTGCCATCAGTCCAAGAGGTTATAACTCGCAGCGACAAACCCGAACTTGCTGCTGCCTCGGTCCCACTTGTTGATCCAGCCCTCGTAGCGGCGGCGGCACCTGTCGCGAATCCGACCTGGTTGCCAGTGGCGGCTCCGATGCCTAACCCTTCAACCCAGGTTGCCCTCGTTGATGTCGGACGTATTCAGATTCCGCGCACTGGAGTAGACGAAATAGTGCGTGAGGGAATCGAGCAGATGGTTATTGATGCCGGCCCTGCTCACTGGCCTGGAACCGCCTCCTTTGGAGGTTGGGGTAACACGGTGTTAGCTGGGCACCGCAGCACCAAGACTGCACCGTTTCTGCGCAATGGAGAGTTGGTTGCCGGGGACCTAATTGTTCTCTCTGACGTGACCGGCGTGTACTCGTACCGGGTTACAAAACTAGAGGTTGTCAGTGACACCGCATTATGGATCACCGACCAGCACCCCGGACGCACACTCACGATTTTCACTTGCCACCCGATCGGTTCAAGTAGGCAGCGTCTGATCGTGTCTGCAGAACTCGTTACTAGGCCACGCACCGAGGTGTAGGCAACCAAAGCAATGGGGCCTGAAGCGGCCGGTATGAATGTGAGGCATTCGCGTGGCAGGCTGTCAAGCTGCTATGACCGATACTCCTAAGACACCCCAAACTGCAGACTCGACGGATACTGATCTCATGATTCAGTCACGTCTCCGCCGCTGGCCAGTAGTTGTTTCGTCTCTTTTTGTCGTGATGATCGTCGCGGCTTTCGCCGCGACGATCATCCGTGTTCCTTACGTGATCTTCTCGCCCGGTGACGCAACCCCTGTCGAAGGCATAGTGAACATCGAAGACGCCAAGACCTATCGAAGTCGCGGTCAGATTCTGTTTCTAACTGTTTCGGTTTCGAGCGGACGACCCAACCTATGGCGCTACGCATGGGCGAGTAACGATCCTGATTCTGAGGTAATAGGTGAAGCCGACTATCTCCAAGGTCAATCTCAGAAAGCGGTCAATCAAGAGGGCGTCGTGCAAATGGACGAGTCGCAGTTACTCGCTAAAAAGGTCGCGCTCGAAACCATTGGCTACAGCGTGACCGTGACCGGTTCCGGAGCGCGAGTGATTGAAGTAGTGCCCGACGCTCCAGCATCCGGCTCACTTAAGCGAGACGATGTGATCACTTCCATCGATGGCGTGCAGGTTCGGTTGCGTGACCAGGTCGGTGAAATTGTGCGTGCAAAACCTGCTGGAGCGACACTCTTATTTACATTGCTGCGAGATGGGAAAACGGTTACGGAGGCGGTTACTACACGGGAAGCGACAAGTGGCGAGCTCAGGGGAAAGCCATTTATCGGAATCATCGCGACTACCGAAGACTTAGAAGTTGAGTTTCCGGTCGACGTCGCGATCGATCCAGGACAGGTGACGGGACCCTCCGCGGGCCTCGCCTTCACACTCACGATCATCGACGAGTTGACAGCTGGCGACCTCACTGGAGGAAACAAGATTGCTGTCACCGGAACGATCGATGCTGATGGAAATATCGGCGAAGTAGGAGGAGTCCCGCAGAAGGCAGCTACCGCAAGAGCCGCGGGGGCGACGATCATGCTGGTGCCGCGCAGCGAGGTGGGTCTCGCGAGACCGACTGCGGGCTCAATGAAAGTTGTGGGCGTGGACACCATCGACGAAGCCCTCAAAGTGCTGCAACGTAACGGTGGGAGACTGGTGATACCTGCGGCACCGGCTGCATGATTGAAGTCGGTCACGCGTATCCCTGCGATGCGAACGGAGCATCAATAGCATGGACCGTTGTGCGATACGGATGGTTCGAAAATGGCTGAAGCACCCCGAAGAATGCCCGGCGGCTCTCCTCGATTGACGCCCGAGGAGATAGCTAGTCGCGGTTTCGCGTCGGCCTTTCGTGGGGTCTCAGAGACCGATGTTCGTAACTATCTAAAGCGAGTTGCCGACGAAGTAGCAATTGCGAGAGAGCGTGAACTTGAGTTGATGGACCAAGTGTCGGAATTGCGTTCGCTGCTTTCCAGTCCTCCACCGGTGACTGAACAAGCGCTACTCGACTCGCTCGGCGAAGAGACTGCACGCGTCTTGCGTTCTGCACAAGACGCCGCCGAGGAAATCCGATCACGCGCCGAGGAACGCGCTGGCGTTGTTGTACGGGAGTCGCAAGAAGCAGCAGCTTCGCTGCGCGAGGCGACAGAAAGTGTAACGCGAGAGAGCACCGAAGCGGCGGAACGCATCAGCACGGAACGAATCGAAGCGGCAGAAGCCGAATCCGTACTGCTCGTCGAGACTGCTGCAGGACAAGTCGCCGAGATGCTCGCGACTTCGGAAGCCGCCGCGCAGGAGACGCGCGAGGTGGCAGAGATCGAAGCAGCGACAGAAGTTGAGGCATCGAAAGACTTGGGTCGCTCACTGTTGAACGAAGCGCGTGTCGTCCGAGAACGCGTGCTTGCCGATTTAGGCAGACGCCGAACGTTATTGCAGGCGCAAGTAGACGAGTTGCGGGCAGGCCGTGACCGATTGCTAGACGGTTACCGAGTCGTCAAGCGCACATTGTCCGAAGCTACTGAAGCATTGGTCGCGGTCGAGGCGCGAGCCGCCGCCGCGCTTGCTGCACCTCCTGAGCCCTCGGATGTTCCTCCGGTAGAAGGAGAATTGGAGGCTCTTGAAGGCAATCAAGTATCGCTGGATGGTTCGGTGCGAGCGAGTGTCGATGATGAGGCGAGCGGAGCCGTGGAAGCGTTGTTCGCGCGCCTCAAGGCCGAGGCCAGTGAGTCAACGGTAGATAAGACGGAGACCGTAGAGACCGCAGAGACGGTGAGATCCGATGAACCGGGGGAGTTCAAGGCATCGGAACTTGAGTCCTCTCAACAAGCTGAAAAGCAAGCGGTGATCATCGAAGAAAAAGTTGTTGAAGCCGATGATCTTCAGCCAGGAGTAGCAGGCGAATTAGCAGACCCCGATGACCTCATCAGAACAGAGCGCAGGTCTGTGTTGGACCCGCTCGCCAAACATCTAGCAAGCAAGGCCAAGCGATCATTGCAGGACGAGCAAAACGATCTTCTAGACCGGATACGGAAATCCAAGGGGGCGCCGAAGGCCATCGATTTACTCCCTAGCGATGACGATCAGCACCGTTCATGGTCGAATGTGTTGCAGGGACCGCTAACGAGCGCGTACGCGGGCGGTTATGCGCTCGGTGCTGGATCTAAGACCCGCAAGCAAGTACCCGCGTCGATACTGAACGATCTAGCTGCTGACATCGTGGTTCGACTCCGAAGGCAACTTGTTACGGCAATCGATGACGCCCCCGACGCAGACGCGATTGTTGCGAGGCTCGGGGCGCGCTATCGAGAGTTCAAGGCTCAGGAACTAGAAGATGTGGTCGGCGACGCGCTAGCAGCGGTATGGGCCAAGGGCACGTTCGATTCCACGCCTGGTGGCACCGGCCTGCGCTGGGTGCCTGAAGTGGTTGGAAGATGCCCGGATTGTGACGACAACGGCTTGGAAACGACGTTAATTGGCCAAAGTTTTCCGACAGGGGCGTTGTTGCCCCCAGCCCACCAAGGTTGTCGGTGCCTGTTGGTTCCCGCTATCACCTGATGTTCGGGTGCCAGACCGCTTCGGCATCATGACCGTTACGGCGTAGGCTCGCCCCGATGCGCGTCGAACCCGGAGAAGTGAAGCCACACAGAGTTAGGCGACTTCGCGTCTGGATGGTCGCCGTTCTTGTAGTGGTAGTTTTCTTCTTCCTCAGTGCACGGGGCATAGCCGGGGTATACACCGATTACTTGTGGTTCGACTCTGTTGGGTTCGTGAAAATTTGGCGTGGCCTGTTGTGGGCGAGGTTTGTGCCCGCCGCAGTCTTCACGGTTTTTTTCTTCCTCATGATGTACACGAGTCTCGCTATCGCCGATCGGATCGCTCCGCGAACACGAGGCCTCGGCCCCGAAGACGAAATGCTCGCCAAGTATCAAAATTCGGTTGCTCCATACGCCGGCCGAATACGGATCGCGTTATCTGCCTTTTTCGCGTTGCTTGCGGGTGGGAGTGTTTCGGGCCAGTGGCAAGAGTGGATCCTCTTCACGAACGCGCAAGACTTTGGAATTAAGGATCCCCAGTTCCACATGGATGTCGGATTTTATGTGTTCCGGCTTCCGTTTCTCGCGTTCATATTCGATTGGCTCTTCGCTGCGCTACTCATCATTTTCGTCGTAACCGCGCTGGTCGATTATCTGAACGGTGGGATACGCATCCAAACACCGTTCCAACGCGTGACTCCGCAAGTGAAAGGACACCTGTCCGTCATCTTGGCGTTGATGGCGCTGGTGAAGACCGGGCAGTATTACCTCGCTCGCTATGAGCTCAACTTTTCGACACGAGGTGTCGTTGAAGGCGCAAGCAAGACCGATGTAGCGGCGCAATTACCCGCTTTGAATCTTCTGATGGTTATCTCTGTCGTCGCGGCAGCATTGTTTGTTTGGAACATTTGGCGTCGTGGCTGGGTTCTGCCGATTATTGCAGTAGGCCTTTGGGCGTTTGTCTCCCTGGTCGTCGGTACCGTGGTCCCGACCATCTACCAGCAGTTTTTCGTAAACCCCAATGAACTCCAGAAAGAGCGGCCGTACATCGCGCGCAACATAGACGCGACGCGCGAAGCCTTCGATCTCGATCAAGTGCAGATGCAAGCCTTCGATTATTCCGAAGACCTCATTCCCAAGGATCTTCTCGAGAATGCACAGACGATCGGCAACACGCGTTTGTGGGACCCAGGCATAATCCTGCGTGATTACCAGTTATTTCAGACGTTTCAGACGTTCTATCGATTCTCGGATGCCGACGTCGATCGTTACGAAATCGACGGAACTCTTCGCCAGGTATTGATTGCGGCCCGTGAGCTCAACCGGGACGACTTGCCGAGCCAGAGTTGGTTGAATCGCCACATCGTTTATACGCATGGATATGGCGCTGCAGTCTCGCCCGCGAACGCTGCCGACAACGATGGGCTTCCCGCGTATCTACTCGAAGGTATTCCTGCTACCGGAGAAATACCGCTCGATGTCCCGGAGATCTACTTCGGAGAAAACCTCGAAGGCTATTCGCTTGTCGACGCAGTAGAAGATGAGTTCAACTACGAACGCTCAGGCCAACGAAACGCGACAACGCGTTACGATGGATCTGGCGGTGTCGAAATGTCGAGTTGGGCCCGTCGCGCCGCCTTTGCGTTGCGGTTCAGTGATTTCAACCTCGTCATCTCGGGACAGATAACTCCTAAGACGAAGGTGATGTACCTCCGAAACATTCAGGAGCGCGTTCAGATGGCTGCGCCGTTCCTATCGTTCGACCAAGACCCCTACCCAGTTATTGTGGAAGGTCGAATTGTTTGGGTTCTGGATGGATTTACTACGAGCAACTGGTACCCGTACTCGCAGAGCTTCTCTGGGTCCTACGGACTGGCGGGTGCGTTCAACTATGTGCGCAACTCCGTAAAAGTGACGGTGGATGCATACGACGGCACAACCACCTTCTATGTGGTCGACAAGGAAGATCCGATTATTACGGCGTATGGGAAGGCATTTCCTGAGTTGTTCACTTCTTTCGCGAGAATGCCAGCAGCGGTTCGCGAACACTTGCGCTACTCACAAGATCTCTTCCGTTCACAGACCGACGTGTATCGCAGGTACCACGTGACTGATCCGACGACATTTTTCCAAGGTTCAGACCTCTGGGAGGTTTCGCCGGACCCAGGCTCGGGGCCACTCGGTGTTGGCGGCTTCTCAGACTTGCCCGCCGCAGAGACAACGGAGCCACAGGCCGCGACATCAACCAGTGCACGCATGGAACCGCTTTATGTGCTTATCAAGTTGCCGGGCCAAGATACGGAAGAGTTCGTATTGATTCGACCATTCGTTCCTGTCTCTAAGGGCAACGCACTTGGCAACCTGCGGGCGTTCATGACCGCCAAGTCCGAACCCGACGCGAAGAAACCACTATCTAGTTTCCAGATGCCATCGGGGCGCGGCGTCTTCGGGCCCATGCAAGTGAACAGCACAATCAACAACACCGACGACATATCCGCTCAGTTCACGTTGCTCAACGATTCGGGATCGAGCGTCTGGCAAGGGAGCCTGCAACTAGTTCCCGTGAAGCAGTCTCTGCTCTATATCCGCCCGATCTATGTTGTCTCTGAGAGCGGCGACCAGCCCGCGTTCCGTTTCGTGGTCGTGTTCTATGCCGGCGAAGCCGTCATAGCCCAGACAGTCGAAGAGGCCCTGGCTCAGTTCCCACAGTTCAAGGCCATCGCACCACCCGATGATGGGGGCAAGGTCGATCCCGTCGTTCCGGGCGACGAGACAGTAGCGAGTCTCCTGAGCCAAGCGTCGGAAGCCTTCCAGGCGGCGCAGAACGCGCTTAAGGCGGGCGCCCTTGGCGAGTATCAGGCACAGGTGACCAAGATGGGACAACTAATCGAGCGTGCCGCCAATCTTGGTTCTAAGGCAGTCGAAGCGACTCCTCCGACCACAACGACCTCGTCTGCCACGCGCGCCTCAGCCCTGCAGCGCTAGTTGCGGAACCAAAGGCAACAGTCCGGTCTTGGAATCGGGCGTTGGGATTGTTACTATCTACGTAGTGGAAATCCCCGGCCAATCCGGTCTGGGGTAGGCGAAGTTGGAGTATTCCTATGGCCGTTGAGGGATTAGACCTCGGTAGTTACAAACTCGGCTGGCACGACTCGACCGAAGATTATGTCTATACGCCCAAGAAGGGCATCAACGACACGATCGTGCGGGATATCTCGGGTCAGAAGGAAGAGCCCGAGTGGATGACTCAGTTCCGACTCAATTCGCTTAAACGATTCGAGCGCAAGCCGATGCTCGATTGGTTCGCGCGCAACATGCCAGACATCGACTTCGACAATATTTACTACTACCTAAAGCCGACAGAAGGTCAGGTCTCTGAATGGGACGATCTGCCGGAGGATATGAAAAATACCTACGAGAAGTTAGGTATCCCAGAAGCTGAGAAGAAGTTTCTCGCTGGTGTCACGGCGCAGTTCGAGAGCGAAGTCGTTTACCACAAGAATCGCGAAGATCTAGAGGAGTCGGGCGTTATTTTCACCTCTATGGATCACGCGCTGCGTGACTACCCCGATCTCGTGCGGCAGTACTTCGGTACTGTCATTCCGCCAGGTGATAACAAGTTCGCAGCGCTCAACTCGGCTGTTTGGAGCGGTGGGTCGTTTATCTATGTGCCACCAGGTGTGCACGTAGAGATGCCACTGCAGGCCTACTTCCGAATCAACGCCGAGAATGCGGGTCAGTTTGAACGGACGTTGATCATCGCGGATGAAGGTTCATCTGTTCATTATGTCGAGGGCTGTTCGGCGCCGGTCTACTCGACTGACTCCCTTCACTCGGCGGTCGTCGAACTCATCGCTAAGCCCAGCGCGCGAATCAGATACACGACAATTCAGAACTGGTCGCCGAACGTCTACAACTTGGTAACAAAGCGTGCTCGGGCTGAAACGGAAGCCACGGTCGAATGGATCGATGGAAACCTCGGCTCGAAACTGACGATGAAGTATCCCGCAGTGGTTTTGACTGGCCCAAAGGCGCATGGAGAGGTGTTATCTGTCGCCTACGCGGGTGCTGGTCAGCATCAAGACGCAGGAGCGAAGATGACCCACGCTGCGCCCGAAACAACATCGATCATTGACAGTAAGTCGATCTCGAAAGATGGTGGCCGCACTACGTATCGAGGTCTAGTTAGGGTCGAAGAAGGCGCATACGGCGTTAAGAGCCACGTGAGATGCGATGCGCTGATCTTGGACGATGAGTCGCGGTCTGACACATATCCGTATATGGAAATCGATGAGAAAGACGCGCGGATCGGTCATGAGGCGACGGTCTCGAAGGTTGGCGACGACCAACTCTTCTATCTGATGAGCCGCGGTCTTTCTGAGCAGCAGGCGACGGCGATGATTGTGAACGGATTCATCGAGCCGGTCACCAAGACACTCCCGATGGAGTACGCGGTTGAGCTCTCCCGACTCATCGAGCTCAACATGGAGGGAGCGGTCGGTTGATCCCGATCGTGTATCAATGACCAACGCCTTCAATACTGAAGCAGCGCGCGCTCTCGGAGGACCCGATTGGCTCCGCGATCGCAGAGTCGCGGCAGTGGATCGCCTCTTGGATACGCAGTTCCCCACAAGTTCCGAGGAGATTTGGCGTTACAGCCGCATCGACGACCTCGACCTCACCGCTTATAGACCATTGACCGATATTGAGATGGGCGCTCCCGGTGATGAACCTGTACCAGGTGGAGGTCCTGTTGCGGCGGAGGTCGGTGAACGAGCGGGATTGGTCGTAGTGCGTGACGGACGCGTAGTGAGGCACGAGGTAGACGAGCGATTGGCTACCCAAGGCGTTCGGGTTTGTGATCTGGCTACATGTGATCTGGATGACGTCCGAGATTGGCTCGGTGCAACGTCGGATGCCTCGTCGGACTACTTCACTGTGCTGCACGATGCATTCTTGGCGGGAGGTGCATGCATCATCGTTCCCGATGGTGTCGTGCTTGAACGTCCTATCGTGGTATTGCATTGGGCAGATCTAGAGGGAGTCGCTTCTTTTCCGCACACCCTCGTCGTTGCTGGCGCGGGGAGCGAGGTCGCTGTAGTGGAGCGACACGGGTCTCCGAATATCGACCATCTCGCAATTGGAGTTACCGAAGTCGTGGTGGGTGACAACGCACACGTGCGGCATCTTTGTGTGCAAGAGCATGGTTCGAAGACCGTTTCGATCATGTTGCAACGCTCGCATCTCGGGCGGGATGCAACATTGCGCTCGTCGGCAGTAGCACTTGGTGGCCACTATTCGCGTTTGAGAGTCGAGTCGTTCCTGGGTGGCGAGAGGGCAGAGAGCGACCTTCTGGCGGTTTACTTTGGGGACCGTGACCAGATGCATGACTTCCGGACCCTTCAGGATCATGCAGCGCCGCGCACGCGGAGCGAACTCTTGTTCAAGGGAGCCGTTGAAGACACGGCACGCTCGGTCTATAGCGGAATGATCCACCTGCGTACTGACGCGCAGAAGTCTCAGGCATACCAAACCAATCGAAATCTTGTACTCACCGAAGGCGCCGGTGCCGAGTCGATTCCTAATCTCGAGATCGAAGCTGATGACGTGCGCTGTTCTCACGCGTCCACGGTCGGCCCCATCGATGATGACCAGCTCTATTACCTAGAAACGCGAGGCGTGCACCCTAAAGACGCAGAACGCTTGATAGTTCTGGGGTTTTTCGAAGACGTCTTCGCTAAGTTGCCCGTGCCGTCGCTTGCCGGAGCGTTGCGGCGCGCGGTTCACGAAAAAGTAGGCCATTTACACGGTGCGGTCGACAATGGCTGAACTTCGTGTATGTGCAATCGGTGATGTGCCGGAATCATCTGCACGCCGCTTCGATATTGAAGGCCATCGTCTATGCGTAGTGCACCTACCGTCGCCAGATTCGGTAGGTGCCTGGTACGTGATCGGCGACGAGTGTTCCCACGCCGACTATTCGCTCGCCGAGGGAGACCTCTGGGCAGAAGATTGCGCTATCGAATGCCCCCAGCATGGTTCGACATTCTCCCTTGCCACGGGAGAACCACGTTCGTTTCCTGCAACCCGCCCTGTTCCTACTTATTCGGTCCAGATCGATGGTGACAACGTGATGGTCGTGTTGCCATGATCTTGTTTGTCCGAGGACTAAGTGGTGTCCGATGAGCACACTAGTAATTCAAGACCTGCACGTTCGCGTAAGTGGTCTCGACATACTGCGTGGCGTCAATCTTGAGATTGCATCCGGTGAAGTACACGCGCTTATGGGTCCGAACGGATCAGGGAAGTCGACGTTGAGTCACGCTCTTATGGGGCGCGAGGGTTACGAGGTAACACAGGGTTCAGTGACAATCGATGGCGAAGAATTGATCGGGCAGCCAACCTGGCTGCGTTCGAGGGCTGGACTGTTCTTGAGCCATCAGTATCCAGTGGAAGTCCCAGGAGTTCGCATCCTCGATCTATTGGAAGTAGCGGCAGACGTAGACGAAGTTGCGGTTCAGGAAGAAGCGCTACGCATCGGCGTAGCGGCCGAGTTTCTCGACCGTGGTGTCAATGTCGAATTCTCTGGGGGAGAGCAGAAACGCGCGGAGACTTTGCAGTTGGCTTTATTGCGACCGAAGTTCGCGATTTTGGATGAAGTCGATTCAGGTCTAGATGTAGACGCGCTACGTGATGTGGCGCGCCGTATAGAAATGATGACTTCCGAAAGCAAATTGGGCGTGCTCGCTATAACCCACTACTCACGTTTGCTAACCGTTCTTCGGCCAGACCGCGTACACGTGTTCATAGAGGGACGTGTAATAAAAAGCGGCGGCCCTGAACTTGCCGATGAACTCGAACGCACCGGTTACGAAATTGGAGAGTTATAAGTCGGCAAGCGTTGTCGTCGTAGTGGGTGGTGGCTCGGAGGTTGTTGTCGTTGGTGGCTCGGAGGTTGTTGTCGTTGGCGCCGTGGTAGCCGATGGCGGAGGTGCAGTTGTCGCCGTAGTTCCACTCCTGGCCGGGCCAGACGAGATGATCTTGGCAGGAGATCCACCGAACACATATACAGCATCACGCACCTTTACGAGCGTGTGAAAGTACTCGGCAATGTGCATTGGAATGCGCGTGCATCCATGTGACTCTGGGGTTGTGGGCACATCTTTATAACCATGTACTGCGATTCCACCGTTGAAGTAAAACGGGTTGTAGAGCTGGCCAAGCGGCGACTTGTCCCATCCGTCGCGATATTCGGTATACGTGTATCGGCCCGATGGAGTGTTTGCGTATTCGCACACGCGGCTCGTCGGATTGACCCGCGGCGTGTTGAAGCAGTAGCTCTCGCCTGAACCCGTCGAGACAGTTGTAATCAACCGCACTTGATGGTTCTCGTAGAGGGTCATAACTTGTTTCGAGACATCGATCTCAGTGCGGTTCGCTTCGCCGTTAGGTTGCAAAGGCGTTGGATATTTCAGCGTTGCGAGGGTCATTGCTTCTTGTGCGCCGAGCCGACCCGTCTTAGGGGCGCCAATCATCTTCTGAAGTGCATGTACTGCGTAGACCATTTCTGGACCGTACATGCCATCAACTGCGCCCGGATCGAAATGCAGGTCAGCAAATCGTTGTTGATAAGCCTTCACGACATCACCCGAACTGCCGCGACCGATTGAACCATTCGGCAAAGCTGGTAGAACCACTTCAGCTGGCTGAATTAAGCCCGGGATTGTCGTCGTCGTAGTCATCGGTACCGTCGTGGTAGTGGTCTCAACCGAAGCGGCTGACCGTGTGGACAATACGACTGCTCCCGTATTGTCAGCGCGCGTCAAAGTTAAAGCGGCGACGGAAACGACAACAAGTCCGACCACTGCCCCGAGAGATATCCAGATCACAGATTTACCCCGTAGACGCACGGGTGTGATTCTACGGTTTGAACCGTCCTGAGTGTGGACGTTCGATCATTTGGATATTGGTTAGGCGGTCGGCTGACGCTCTTCGTCGAGTAGTGCAGCGAGTTCCGCGTCTGTCGCCAGTACGCCAAGTCGCAGGTCGAGCAGGAAGTCGACGATCTCGGCTCCCGAGATGAGGTCCCTAGGACCGAATCGGACGAGCGCCTCGTCGATCATGCTCACTAAGTTTGTTTGCTCGAGCATCTGATCCCCTTCTGGTCGAATGCCAAGATTGTACTAGGTGGGGAGACAGTTTCGGACGCGATTAACCGCGACCCACAAATATTCCAATGTGCCGAGAACCGCCGCTTGATTACAAGTCCTATGTGGCTTCGTCTAGGCCCTGGAGCAATGTGTTCCAGGCGAGGGTCGCGCACTTGATACGGACTGGAAATTTCACCACCCCTTGCAGGGCTTCAAGGTCGCCGAGCCGCACTCCCTTTAGGTCGTCCTCAAGATCTGAACCGTCTTGCTCACCCTCAAGTTTGGATTCATGGATCGACATGAGTGCTTTGAATGCCCGCGTGAGTTGGCGAACTTCGGCGATGGTCTTGCCCTTCACTGCAGCACTCATCATCGAAGTCGATGCCTGGCTGATAGAGCACCCTTGACCGGCGATCTTGAGATCGGTTACAACGCCATCGTCGACATCAAGGTAAAGCACCACCTCATCTCCGCAGAGGGGGTTGAAGCCCTCGCTTTTGACAGCGGGCGGTACAGGTAGCTCGCCCCTATTACGCGGCGCGCGGTAGTGGTCGAGGATGATCTCTCTGTAGAGGTCTTCAAGTCCTGACATAACTTCTTGATCCTAGATCGCGAAGAACTTTTCGGCGTTCTTCAAGGCCGAGACGAGCGCGTCTACATCGTCCTCGTCGTTATATATATAGAACGAGGCCCTACTTGTGGCGGGGACTCCTAGGACGCGCATGAGGGGTTTGGCGCAGTGATGACCAGCGCGTACGCAGACCCCGTACTCGTCCAGAACCTGGGAAACATCGTGAGCGTGGATTTCCTGGAGTAGGAATGAGACAGCGCTCCCTCGGGCCGCCGGATCGCGCGGTCCATAAATCGTGATGCGATCCTCGAAATTGGCTTCAAGGGTGCCGAGCGCGTAATCCGTTATAGACACCTCGTGAGCGCGCACGTTATCCATGCCTAGGTCCTCGAGGTAGTCGATCGCTGCGTGCCATCCGATCGCTTCTGTGATCGCTGGCGTACCGGCCTCGAATTTCCACGGGAGTTCGTTGGTCGTGAATCCAGTCTTGGTGACGTCTCGGATCATCTCGCCTCCGCCCAAGAACGGTGGCATTGCTTCGAGGAGTTCAGAACGTGCCCAAAGCGCGCCGATGCCGGATGGTCCGAGCATCTTGTGCGCCGAAAATGCGACGAAGTCGGCATCCCATGCGGTTACGTCGGTGACTAAATGTGGCACCGATTGGCATGCGTCGACGAGGACTAGAGCTCCGGAGGCATGCGCTGCTTGGACCAATGGTGGTATGTCGTTGATTGTTCCGAGCACGTTTGACGAAGCGGTTACCGCCAACAACTTCGCGTTGTGTAGTAGTTCATCGAGGCCGTCTAGATCTAGGACGAAGTCCGATGTAATTGGCACCCAACGCAATTCGACACCGCGCTCCTCTGCCAACATGAGCCACGGAACCACGTTTGCGTGGTGCTCCATTTCGGTTAGGACGATTGCATCGCCTTCGACAAGGTTCGACCTGGCCCAGGAATATGCCACGAGGTTGATCGCCTCGGTCGCATTGCGAGTGAATATGACCTCGTGGGGAGCGGGAGCGCCTATGAAGCGCGCTACAGCGGCGCGAGATGCTTCGAACTTGGCACTCGCTTCCTCGGCAATCGTGTACACACCGCGATGAACGTTCGCGTAACTCTCGCGTGCAAGGCGGTCCATTGCTTCGAGGACCCCGATGGGCTTTTGGGCACTAGCGGCGGAGTCGAGGAACACGAGAGGGTGCCCGTTGACTACCCGTTTCAGGATTGGGAAGTCCGCTTTTACTCTGGCGACATCAATGGAGCTCATCGTCTTGTTGCTCACCCAACCTGCGCGCGGAACGCGTCAAAACCGTCGGCTTCGAGCTGCTTCGCTAAGTCTGGCCCGCCCGTCTGCACCACGCGACCGTCAAGGAGAATGTGGACTACATCGGGGCTGAGGTGGTTGAGGATTCGCTGGTAGTGAGTGATCAGCAGAATGCCCAGCTCCGGTCGATCGTTGCGCACTTCGTGAATTCCGTTTGCCACGACGCGGAGAGCATCGATGTCAAGACCGGAATCCGTCTCGTCGAGAACGGCCAAGTCTGGCTCCATGAGCGCCATCTGGAGAATCTCGTTCCGCTTCTTTTCTCCACCGGAGAAACCTTCATTGAGATAACGCTGCGTGAAGCGGTCGTCCATCCCGAGCCTACGGGTCCATTCGATAAGCGACATCCGGACCTCGAGAACCGAAAGATCTGAGATTCCTTTTCGTATTGCCATCGATTGCCGTAGGAAGTTGAGCACGCTCACGCCGGGGATTTCTTCTGGGTGCTGGAAACCAAGGAACAGACCGCGGGCGCCTCGCGCTGGCGTGTCGAGTGCAGTTATGTCCTCGCCCTTAAACAAGATGTGTCCTTGCGTGACTTGGTACGCAGGATTACCTAGGAGCGTGTTGGCAAGTGTTGATTTCCCGGACCCGTTTGGGCCCATCAAGACATGAACCATGCCAGCCTCAACCGAAAGTGAGAGGCCGTTGAGAATGGGAACACCATCGGCTTCGACGTGAAGGTCGACGATCTCTAGGAGGTGGGTTGGTGCATCGATCACTGGATCATTCACCAGATTGGGCGTATTCACAGCACCGATCCTAATACCACTATCTCCGTAGTGGAAACTCGTAATACACGTACGTCCCGTCGAACCAAAGGTCAGGGTCAATCAACGGGTACTGGGGTTCCAACGTGAGATTGCCGGTGCATGGCCGGTATTGCTGGGAACTGGCCTCGCAGAGGTATGACTTGTTATCGGTGTTGTCGATGACCAATTGCCAAAGCGGCTCTGTGCATTGTGCTCCGACAGGAAGCGATGGAACCAATATTTTGTCGACAGCGGCGAGTGTGGCTCCAGGCCTGATTTCGCTGCGATAAAGCAACGAGACCATTCGCCGGTCTAGAAGCGAGGGCGACCAAAGGGGAGATGGATCGTCGGTCCCGTCGGCATACATGATGCTTGAAGCACAAGTCGAGTGATCGAGGCCGATGGCGTGCAGCAACTCGTGGGTAGTAACGCGATTGCGCGCGAATTGGCCGAGATTCCTGTCGACGACCACTGTCACGGATCGAATCTCCCCACCGTGCTTTGTGCCGTCTCCGACTCTTGGCTGCGCTACACCGTCGGCATCGGGCGGGTACTTATGAGTACCGAGAAGCGGAGCGAACCGGTTTCTGTCTACGAAGTGAACAACGATGTCCGCAGTTGAGGGCTTATCCGTAACGGTAACAGTGAGCGGCGCCATGAGTTTTGAAAGCAGGGCGGTATTTAGATGAACTCGAAGAAGATCCTCACCGGTCGGTTCACCTTTCAACGCGATGGTGACGTTGTGTTTCCACCGCTGAACTGCCGCAGTCGCGCTGCGATTGCTTGCGTCGTCGGGACCACCGTGTATTGCCATTTCGAGAAATGAGGCTCTCTCGGTCTCCGAGACATTCACGGTGCTTATGTGTGCTCGGTTGTTGCCCCCTACGGAGGCCGGCTGATCGTTGGAGCGGCAAGCTCCTAGGAGCGCGACGAAGGTGACCACGACCGCTATTGATCTTGTGCCGAGGTTTGTCATTACCGTGCGATTACCAACCGCGCGCGACCCAGTCATCGAGATGCGGTCGCTCTGCACCAATTGTTGTGTCCAGTCCGTGGCCCGGCAACACGAGCGTTTCGACTGGCAGCGTAAGTAGGCGACGATCGATCGAAGTGATGATCTGGTCGAAATTGGAGCCTTGGCGCGTTGCTCCCAGGAGGTCCCCATAACTGGTGGTTCCGGGACCTCCTGGGAACAACGTGTCGCCGCTGAACAGCACAGGGTGGCCGAGCAGATGGAAGCAGATAGAGCCAGGTGTGTGACCGGGTGTGTGTATCGTGCGCAGTCGAAGGTCGCCAACAGATAGAAGGTCGTCGTCTGAAAGCGTAAAGTCGTAAGCAGGCAGCATCGATGCGTCTTGGGTTGAAATACCGATGTCGATACCTGCGTCGCGCATTGCTTCGACAGCTTGGATGTGGTCCCAATGGCCATGCGTTGTGAAGACTCGGCTCACCCCTGTCGCCCTGCTCACCTCGACAAGCAACTCGTGTTCGTTGGCGGCATCGAGGATGACGGCAGCGCCGGTGCTTTTGCATCGGAGCAAGAACACATTGTTCTCGAACGGGCCGACGACGAGTTTGTCGATGCGTACATCAGATGTCTCGTAGTGAGCGGACCGTGTCAACCCGAAGTATTGGCCCGATTGGGGCATCTCCATGGTCGAGGAGGATACCGGCAATGCGTCAGCATGATTGGATCCGATGGTCTGTCTGTTGGGGTCGTTTGTCTGCTCGGCTAGATGTCGCATCGGGTGGTCAAGTACCGTCGGTCCCGCGTATGGACTTCAACGACTCGCCCCTAGAAGCCTCTTTCCGCCAGGAAATCCGGGCCTGGCTCAGAGAACATCTCACCGAGCGGTTCGCGGCGATTGGCAGGTCGCTATGGCAACACTTGGATTTGAGCGTGGTACCGCATTTCTTAGCCAACAACTTGCGTTTCAGGGGGAACTCGCGGTGATCGTTGAAGCGGCACAGGGTAACGGTAAGTCCAGCGATCCGACCATCCGCCAGGAGTTGGCGGACTCCTATATCGGCGTACAAATTATGAAGTACAACGGGCTTCGGATGCTCACGGACTTGGTTAAGAATGGCGTCATTGGCCCTTCGAGCAGCATTGGAAAGTTGTACTGGAGCAACTGGCATCGCACGCTCGGAGAACGGTCGATGCATGTTCTAGGGGCCGCAGCGAGCATTGTTGGGGCAACGCCTGGTTCGGAATATGAACTAGACGAGTTCCACCGTATTTTTATGTCGAGTCGGGCGGAGACTATTTACGCTGGCGCAAGTGAGATTCAACGCAACATCATCGGCGAGCGGGTGCTTGGACTCCCGCGTGAACCCAGGTAAGGGAGCAGACAGTGAACTTTGCATTCTCCGAGGAGCAGGACCAGCTGCGCGATCACGTACGTAAGTTTCTTGAAGCCAAGAGCCCCGAATCTGAAGTTCGTCGATTGATGGAGACAACCGAGGGTTACGACGAAGCCGTTTGGTCGCAGATGGCCGCAGAACTCGGTTTGCAGAGTCTGCACATTCCCGAGAGTTATGGCGGTCAGGGCTTCACCTGGGTTGAACTTGGAATAGTTCTCGAAGAGATGGGGCGTTCGCTTATTTGCACGCCGTACTTCTCAACCGTGGTCTTGGCTACGAGCGCGATCATGAACGCTGGGACGGACGAGCAGATGGCAAAGTTCTTACCTGGCATCGCGAGTGGCGAAACAATCGCGACGCTCGCGTTTACGGAACCGAACGGCAAGTGGGACGCTTCTGGCATCACGATGGAAGCAGGCGGCTCGGGCGACTCTGTAACGCTCAGCGGCGAGAAGATGTTCGTCGTAGACGGGCACATAGCTGGACTTATCGTCGTCGTGGCACGTCAAGCCGGCACTACTGGTGAAGATGGCATTGGCTTCTACACCGTTTCCGGCGATGCCGAGGGTCTCACCCGTACGCCGCTCGCGACAATGGATCAGACGCGCAAGCAGGCGCGGCTCGAATTCAATAACGTCGCAGCAACACCGCTAGGCAAGCCGGGATCGGGATGGGCTGCATTGTCCAAGACTCTCGATCAGGCAGCGGTCGGGATCTGCAACGAGATGGTCGGTGGAGCGCAGTACGTGCTCGAAGAGTCAGTTCAGTATGCGAAGGACCGCGTGCAGTTCGGAAGGCCGATTGGCTCGTTCCAAGCGATCAAGCACAAATGTGCAGACATGCTTCTCGAGGTTGAGTCTGCGAAGTCGGCTGCCTATTACGCGTCATGGTGCGCTGCCGAAGACAACGATGAACTGCCAGTCGTCGCGTCTCTTGCCAAGGCTTACTGTTCGGATGCTTATTTCCACTCAGCGGCGGAAAATATCCAGATCCATGGAGGGATCGGATTCACATGGGAACACGACGCACACTTGTACTTCAAGCGAGCAAAGTCGTCTGAGATTCTGCTAGGCGACGCTACGTACCATCGCGAGCTACTAGCTCAACGAATCGGCATCTGACCAAAGTCAAATCCTGTTTCAGCGCTGAAATGGGGCACCCTGGTGCGCATAGCGCGTGTCGAAACGGGTCCGTGCGCGCGTAGGCTTTGATCGTGGCCGTAATTGTTGCATTCGTGGTGCTTGGAGTCGTGTTAGCGATCGCCGGTGGATTTGTGATGCGTGAGGCGGCTCGCATGTCCGAGGTTCCGCCTCTAGCTGTGTTCGATCCAGATGACGCATATGCATGGGTAATCGAACGACTCGACGATCTGGTCGCGTCAACATTGACTCCAGACGACTTGCGTCGCATCCTTGACTTTGAACTCGCGTTCTTCGAAAGCCGCGAAATCTCGCAAAGTGAACTCCAGGTCGATACTGATAAGCAGGTGTCGTTTGATGTCACCGAAGTTGTCGACTACATCGAGTTGCGATGCAGGGAGACCGGGGAGGCGTACCTGCGCGAACAAATCAAACCGGTCGTGCTTTGCCAGGTCGATTACCTAGGCCTGATCGGAGCGATGGGATCGCATGTGGAATCGGAACAAGAAGATGTATCGCCGAACGACATTGCTCCGGCGTAGTCTTGCGAGATGAGTCGTCCACTCAAGTTTGAAGAGTTTCGTTACGTTGGTGACAAGAGAACGCAGCGTTACCACGACCTTGACTCACCTGAGATCGACCAAAAGGTGATTACGGAACTGATGGCATCCGATCAGTTCACGTGCTTCGCTCCGGACACGCCAGCCGAAGCTCGTAATCGTGGTTATCGCGCAGCTGACTGACCTAAAAATTCGAGGCTCACGGCGGCTTTTCTAAGCCATCAGGGATTACTTCCGATGCCGCTCTAAGACGTGACAAGAACGCGATCTGAGAAAGTGCTGGAACCGATGGCAGCGATGCGGGGTCATCGGGTAGCCCGTCTAGATCTACCCAAGATGTGCAACCTCCGTACTCATCTCGGTAGGGGATAGTCACCGAATCGTGAAGGCGGTACACCCTAAGAGCGAGTATCCACAGTGGTTCTTGCTTCTTCCAAGAGAAACGCGATTCGACATAGTCGCGAGTCCAAATGACCCTTCCGTCGAGCACGTCGAGCACGTCTGGATTGTTGGTACTCGCAGTTCTAACGATGTCCGCCCATCCGTCGATCCTGATGTCGCGATTTGGAGGTGCCGTAGTTTCCGTTTCTGGGACCCATCGCGCATAAGCGGGTTTGCATAGTTCGGCGCGCTGGTGCTCAACGGTGGGATACAACCAGAAGCGATTCGACTGCACTGAGAAGTGGCGCTCGTCTTCGCTGATTCCACCCTTTCGAACATCGAGAATTTGCTCACCCTGCAGGAGCGCTCGTACCACGACAGCCCATTCCTTGAAGGCGGGGCATCGGATCCGGTTGGTGGCCATGCGAAACAGGATAATGGTGTAGTGGACGACCAGATCGCAGTAGACGGGTTGAAACTTGCGACTCATCTGGCGCGTCCTCCTGGTACGGGCCCCGCGCCAGCGTTGGTGCTCACCCACGACTTCCCCGTGCCCCCGCGCGGTGCGTTGGCTTCGGGGTTGACGTTTCCTGAATTGGCTGACCGCATCGCACGTGATGCCGGATGGATCGTCTTCACATTTAACCTACGGGGAACAGGCGGCAGCGATGGCGACTTCTCCATTTCGGGATGGTTGGCGGATCAGCGTGCTGCTATCGATCATCTCCATGCACGCGATGATGTGCTCGGCATTTGGCTGGTTGGTACGGGGGTGGGAGGATCGCTGTCGCTGGTCAGCGCAGCCCGTGATGAGCGCGTGCGCGGCGTCGCCACCCTCGGTGCTGAATCCACGCTGCGCGAATGGACGCGAGATCCCAACCGTTTCCTAAAGCATTGTCGCCGCATGGGCGTATTCCGTACTACCGGTTTCCCATTCGACGCTGGAACTTGGATTCGAGAAATCGAGGCGATTGATGCACCTGCAGCTGCGCGTCTCGTTGCGCCCCGTCCGCTGCTTGTCCTACAAGGAACAGAGGACGATGTTGTATCGGTCGAAGACGCTCGTGCGATTGCCGATGCGCACGGTGCGGCAGATCTCCGAATCGTACAGACGGCCGCACGTCGACTGCGTCACGACCCGCGCGCAATCGCCAGCCTGCTGGGTTGGTTGGATCGCCAGGAAGTCTAGGTATCGGTTGTTCTGCGAGCTGCGTCTAGTACGTCCGCGAGCGTTTGATCGAGACCAATCTCCGGAAACCATCCGGTAGCCGTACGTAAGCGTTGGTTCGAGCCGATCATGCGCGGTATCTCAGTCGGTCGAACGAGTTGAGGATCGACGACCAAGCGAATCTCGCGTTTCGCTCGCGCTAGAAGGCGATCCGCGATTTCCTGAATGCTTACCCCGACTCCAGAACAGACGTTGTAGACCTCACCGGGTTCACCATGTTCCGCTAGTAGCCGGTATGCGCGGACCACATCTCGAACGTCGCTCAAGTCTCGGATGGCTTCGAGGGAACCGACCGGTATCTCGTCGACCCCGTCGCGTTCCGCCCGTGCAATCCGATGAGCCAATGCAGGTACAACAAATCCAGGCGTCTGACCGGGACCAGTGTGGCCGAAGGGGCGCACACGAACGGTTGCAAGACCGTCTCCAAGAAATGCTTGGATAGCGAGCATGTCTGCCGCCGCCTTGGTTGCCCCGTACGGAGTCACTGGCCGGATGGCGGTGTCTTCGGTGATTGGCAGGTCGGACTCTTGTACGTGTCCGTATTCCTCACTCGACAAGATGACAACAACGCGCCCGATCTTGAGGTCGATGGCCGCGCGCAGAACGTTCAGCGTTCCCTCCACGTTTACACGGAAAGAAGCGACTGGGCTCTTCCAACTATCACCGACGCTGCTCAACGCAGCGAGGTGGTACACGACACGAGGTGATGCGTCTTGAAACGCGCCGTGCACGGCATCAGCGTCGGTGATGTCCAGTGGCACCGGGCCAAACTGATCTACGCCGACGACTTCGTCTCCACAATTTTCGAGGTGACTCGTGAGATGCGGTCCTACGAATCCGACGGAACCGGTTACCAAGACGGTCATCGCGTTTCTACAATCGCTGTTTGGTAAGCCTTGAGATGCAGGTCGCCCGACCGTTCCCACGAAAAGGTTGCAGCCCGTTTCGGGCCGTCAGTGCGCAAGCGGAGAGAGTTCACTGGGTTATCTAACACCGTATTGATCGCTTCGGCCAAAACGTCTGGCCTAGATGGAGGGACCAAGACCGCAGAGTCATGTGCGACCTCCTCCATGGCCGAGCCGGTAGTTGTTATCAATGCCGCTCCGCACGCGAGTGCTTCGAGCGCCGGAAGTCCAAAGCCTTCCTCGAGCGATGGGTACGCAACTAACTCGGCCTGGCGGAATAGCGCGGCCAAGGCTTCATCAGGGAACCATCCAGTTCGCATTATCCGAGTAGTAAACCCGCTCGATGAGATTGCATCTCGTACCGCATCCGCTCCCCAGCCGTCGCGCCCTGCGAGCACTAGGCGTAGTTCCGGATGCCGGCGAGCGACACGGGCGAACGCGTCAATGAGGTTAGGGACATCCTTGCGGGGTTCTAGAAGCCCGGCGAAAGCGATGTATGGCGGCCGAATTCCGAGGTGCGCCAAGCGCTCAATGTCCGCTGTGTCGCCTCGGGGTGCAACGCGGAACCGTTCGTGATCGACGCCGTGAGGGGCGATGACGATTGGCGCAGATGGATGTAGCACCGCGTCGAGTCGGTCGCGAGTGTGCCCGCTTACAGCCACGATCGCCTTCGCGCGTTTCACGCTGGCTCGTATCATTCCCTTGAAGAATGCCGTCTTTGAACGTTCGTGCCACTCGGCATGTTCGAAGAACGTGAGATCGTGCACGGTGACTACCGCCGGGACGGAACACCGCAAAGGCATCGTGTAATGCGGTCCATGCCAGACGTCGATGTCGAGGCGAATGGCGAGAGCGGGGGCCTTGACCTGTTCCCATGCAAGGCGTGCCGGCCGAGAGTTGGGTACTACTGCATGAATAATCGCATTCGGCGCGATGCGGCTCCACCGCTGTCCATCGTCCGATCGCGTAAGCAGGTGCATCTCGATTGTGTCTCGCGTGTCGAGTTCCGTTGCGAGACAAACCGTGTACACGCCAGCACCTACGGGTTGGGTCGGGACGGCCGACACGTCGAGCAGTAGGCGCACGGAGGATGAGTCTATGGGCGCGTCATCTCTACCGCGTCCTCGTACGCCGCAGCGTGTGCCTTCGCCGAATCCGACCAGGTGAATTGCTGGGACCGCGCACGCCCGAGACTCGCGAATTCTTGGCGCGCGGTTGGGTCATCGAGTAACGATTGGATTGCGTCTGTCCAGGCCTCTACGTCGTTCGGAGCCACGAGTAGGCCGGAGGTGCCGACTACTTCGGTCAATGAAGTGGCCGATGACGCGACGACCGGACACCCGCGAGCCATCGCTTCAAGGGCAGGCAGTCCGAAGCCTTCGTAGAGAGAAGGGACCGCACACAGTGTTGCCCGGTGATACAACGCGTCGAGGGTTAGTTCGTCAACACGTCCTAACACTCGGATCCCTGGGCCTTCGAGACTCGGAACTGTTAGCCACCCCTGAGGCCCGACGACCACAAGCGAAAGGTCGGGGTGCGCCTTTCTGACGCGCCCGAACGCTCTCGTCAGTGTGTCTAGGCCCTTGCGAGGTTCCAGGGTGCCGACGAAAAGCGCGAAAGGTTGTTGTACTCCGATTCGCTGCAAGCGGCTAGCGATGGCTGCATCGGATTCCGTCGTGGGAACTGCAACTCCATGTGGCACCAGTCGTATCCGCGTACTTTCGAAGCCGATGCTTACTAATTCGTCGAACGCAAATTGCGAAGCCGTGAGGACGATTGCAGCTTCTTGGTATGTAATGGCAAGACCGCGCCGATGAAAGGTAACTCCACGGCGCGTGAATGCGTCCGGGTGTCGCAAGAAAGCAAGGTCGTGCGCGGTCACTACAAGGGGCACTCGCCCTGTTGGCGGCACCGCGAGGCTCGGAGCATGGATGACGTCGCATGCGACGCGTACGACTGGTTGTCTTAAGCGGTGCCAAAGTTCATATCGGAGTGGGCCGGTCGGCCAGCCAATATTTCTATATTCAGGCAGCGACGTGGCCCATTCACTTGGGATATCGCCAGCAGCGAAAGGCGTTACATCAACACCCACTTGCGGCAGATTGGCAGTAAGCGACCACACGTAACGCCCTATGCCGCCAGGCAGTGGTTGCAAGAGTTGGCCGACATGGAGCGCGACTCTCATACCAACCTCTTGTAAAGATCGATCAACTCAGCGGCTGCCGCATCCCACGAGTAGAGCCGCACTCGATCGAGTCCCGCATCTATATGCCGTGTACGTGCCTCCGAATCGCTCGACATCTGTGTCAGTGCGGCGGCAAGTGCTTCGTCGTCAAATGGGTCTACCAAGTGCGCGGCCGAACCAAGTACTTCCGGTAGCGACCCAGCGCTGCTGGCCACTACCGGAACCCCAGCTGCCATCGCTTCGAGTGGAGGAAGTCCGAATCCCTCGTAGATCGACGGGTACGCAAATACCGTCGCGCCGGCTAGAAGGTCGTTCCGTTGGGTTGTTGTCACGTAACCCAAACGCGTGATTCGGTTGCGTACTTTTGACGCGTCGATGGCCCTAGTGAGTTCTTCGCTTCCCCAACCATTCCCGCCAGCGATTACAAGCCGGATATCTAAGTCAGCCCCCGCAAGAGCCGCGAATGCTCGCACCAGAGCTGGAAGGTTCTTGCGCGGTTCTACGGTCCCAAGTGCGAGCACATAGCGCTCGCCACCAGCGGCGAGCGCTCCCGATGCCGGGTCACCGCGCATGCTATTTGTGATGCCGTTATGGACTGTTACTACGCGCTCGGGTTCAATCGAGAATGCCTCTCGTATCTCATCAGCCACGAAATGGCTCACAGCGTGGATTGTTGCCCCGCGATCGAGAGCGCGCCGAATGAGCTGTGGGTAGCGCAATGTGTCTCGCGTGCACATCTCAGGAAAACGCAAAAATGTTAGGTCGTGCACCGTTACGAGCACCGGAGCGTGAGCGGGGGGACCGACGTAGTTGAGTGCATGGACTACATCCACTGTTCCCGTCCATCGTTCTACCCGCGGTTCCTGCATTCCCCGTTCCCAGACGGAGCGGACAATGCGAGCTGGGAACGGGCGCGTAACCCCGCGCATTCCATCGGGGAGCGCTGCAGCAAGTTCTTCACGTCCTCGCCAAGACAGCGCATATGGAATCGGGTCGACGTCGGTTCGTCCAGCGAATGCACAAAGCAGCCCAGCAACGACCTCACCCACGCCCGTGCGTTGGCCAAGCAGCGGCGTGCCATCGATGGCGATACGGAGGGCGCAGATACAGAGATCCTAACGGCGCACTAGATCTCGAGCGGTTCGTGTTCGATCGCGGTGATCAACGGCTCGATGCCGTCTGGGATGCCCTTGCGCATACGCAACGCGAGGCTCGTAGCCATAGCGACGGTGGCGATGACTGCGCCGGCGACAAACCCAATCTCCACCTCCAAAGGAAGCCCATCGACCAATGCTGTCCCGACCAAGAAACCGACGACGCCGAGCGCCCATGCCAATGCTGCAGCGCGATGCCCACGAAGAGCGATCAATGCTTGTGCGATCGTCAGAGCGATTATGAACACACCGCTGCCAAGCGCAAGGAGCCCTAGGTCGCGATTGTCGATCGTGAAGTCTTTGAACAATATTTTTCCAACTGCAGGACCGATTGTGAAGGCTGCCACCGTTCCAATCGCAGCAATTCCGGTCACCACTATCAGTAACTGTTTTAGACCTGTGAGGAAATCATTCTGTCTCCCGGCACCGGCCAGGCTTGCCAACTTCGGAAGCAGCGTCCCTTGCACGGCTTGGAACAGCAATACCGGAATGCGCGCAACAAAGAATGCCGAAGCGAAAGCGGCTGCCGCCGCCTTGTCTTCCCCGGTTTCAAGGAAACTGATTCCTAACAACGCTGAGTATGCGAGGAGTTGCATTAAAACGGAACCAGCGAGCAGCCAGCCGAGCGAATTGGACAACTCCGAATACGGTGCGGTTGGCCCTGGGAGTAGAAGCCCGCGTTGTCCGCGGAGAGCAAAGAGAACTGCGACGAACGGAGCGAGCGCGATACACATTCCGTATGCACCGGCGTTGTCGGTGCCCAAGGATGCCAAAACAATTGCACCGGCTAGACGCGCCACCCCTTCGGCCGCGAGCATTTCTCCGTATGGTCGGAACCGTCCGTTGCCTGACAATGTGCCGCGGGTGAGATGCATCGCGTAGAAACCGACGAGCCCTATTGCGAGGCTGACGACTAATAGCCAGTCTCCTTGGAATGGGCCGTCAACATAAAGCGGGGCAGCGACGAGCGTGATTATGACCATTCCTGCGGTTAGCACTCCACCCAGTTGCGCCGCGCGCATCACAAGCGGTTTTCCACCTAGGCCCTTCGCTCGGCGTGATGCGAGTGCGCGTCCTACCTCCTGTTCAATCGGCAAGAAGAGGCCGGGCCCCGCCACGAAGATGAACGCCCAGAATGCCGAAAACGCGGCCTTGTTGGCGCCCACCAAGGAGTTGAGGGCGACGATGACGAATACGTAGGCGGTGATGGCGGCGACAATTAGTCCCGCGCCAACGGCAAATGTTCCCTCTGGCGCGACATCGCGAGCTCTATCGATGAACTTGTTCGCGTGGGCTTTCATGGCCGTGGTTTTGATCCTGTTGTAGCGGTGGGTGGCGACAAGATCATCGTCCGACGTGTTTTGGTTGCGGCGGATATTCCGGATTCTTCTGGCCCGGTGGGCGATTTTGAGCATAGTGGCGGTTTCGGCAGGATCCGGGTCCACGGTGCGAATATGTCGGTATGAAGACACGGACACTGATTGCGGTCGCGATCGCTGTAGCGGCCTTGATCTTGGCGGCAGGCGTTATGCAGATACTCATGGCGAGATGAATGGCTAATTGGGCGAGAATGTCTTTACAGGTGAAGATGAGGATGTGGACGTGACCGAACACTTTGATGTGGTGGTTCTTGGTGGTGGGCCTGGCGGATACGGAGCCGCGCTCTATGGCGCGGCTGCAGGTCTGAACATCGCGCTGGTCGAAGCGGAAAAAGTTGGAGGCACCTGCCTACACCGCGGTTGTATTCCAGCCAAGGAACTGTTGCAGACCGCCGAGGTATTACGCACGGTTCGCGGAGCGAAAGATTTTGGGATTCAAGTAGGCGAGCCAA
Source organism: Bifidobacterium breve (assembly GCA_945865605.1). GTDB lineage: Bacteria > Actinomycetota > Acidimicrobiia > IMCC26256 > JAENVU01 > SHUZ01. Next base: position 52,338 of record CAMBEL010000003.1, on the reverse strand, counting down.
CTCTTGACCTTCCAGCGAGCATGGCGCGCAAGCAACAGGTGATCGACAAGCTGACTAAGGGTCTGGAGTCGTTACTCGCGGGACGAAACGTAACGGTGTTTCCCGGAGTTGGATCGATAGTCGCTGCGAGTGCGCAGCGGGTGACGGTGGCAGGAACTGAACTGACTGGCGACGCGCTTATCTTGGCAACAGGATCGACTCCGCGTGTGCTACCGGGTATTGAATTCGACGGCGAGAGGATCCTGTCTTCAGATCACGTCTTGGAGCTCGACCGCGTTCCACAACGAACGGCAATCATTGGCGGCGGAGCGATCGGTTGCGAGTTCGCGTCGTACCTCGCGGATGTCGGTAGTGCAGTCACGATTCTGGAAGCACTTCCTGCAATCCTCCCGGGGGTAGATCCTCAGGCTGCCGACGTCGTTGCTCGTGCGTTCAGACGCCGCGGGATCAAGGTGCTCACAAATGTTCGTGTCGAAGGTGTTGACGGAGAATCATGCCCGACGGTTAATTACACACTCGACGGAAATGGGGTCTCGCTCGAAGTCGATGCTGTCATTATTTGCGTGGGGAGGAGCCCTCGATCAGAAGGTATCCAGATCGAGGCACCGGAAATCGCATTGGGAATCGGTGGGCATGTAGTGGTTGATGCGCACATGCGTACAACAATCCCGAACGTCTACGCGGTTGGCGATCTTGTTGATACACCAGCCTTGGCTCATGTTGGGTTCGCTGAGGCGATCGTCGCAATCAAGGACATTCTTGGTGAGGAAGCGAAGCCGATTGATTACGACAAGGTCCCGTGGGGGATTTATTGCCATCCTGAGGTTGCGTTCAGTGGATTGACCGAAGCGGATGCGCGCGAGCGTGGATACGACGTCGTCACTTCCGTGCACCGCTTTGGCGGAAACAGCCGAGCGATTCTCATGGGTGAGACCGACGGTTTGGTGAAGATTGTTGCCGAGCGCGATGGACCGATTCTTGGAGTGCACTTCGCTGGACCATGGGCGACCGAATTGCTTGCAGAGGGTTACCTCGCAGTCAGTTGGGAAGCAACAGCCGCCGACATCGGCGCGCTCATCCACGCGCACCCGACCCTTTCCGAACTTTTCGGAGAGAGCGCCATGGCGCTAACCGGCCGCGGCCTCCACGGGTAGGCGATTACCCATGGATGTCATCCTGCCGCAACTAGGCGAAACGGTTACCGAGGCGACGATCACCAGTTGGCTAGTTCCAGTAGGCGGCTCAGTCGCGTTGGACGAGCCGCTATATGAAGTTTCGACGGACAAGGTTGATTCAGAGGTGCCTTCACCTGCGGCTGGAATTCTCGTTGAGATTTTCGTCGAGGAAGGCGAGACAATTGGAGTCGGTACGCGGCTGGCAGTAATTCAGGACTCCGCGCCTGGAGGATCGATCGATGAGACGATCGACACGGTGCCGCTGCAGGGCGACATTTCAAATGTTCAAGCAGACGAACAAGCGGACCCATCTACAAGTCCGTACGATGATCGCGTTACCTCGCCGGTAGTGCGCCGCCTGATTGTTGAGCATGGCCTGGACGTCACGACGATCATCGGAACTGGCGAGGCGGGTCGAATAACCCGTCGTGACGTGCTCGATGCTGCTGGCGGCACAGGGGAGGGCGTCGATGAACCCGATGTTGCTACGCGGCCACCAGATGATGATCACATTCCGTTTGACAACATTCGCCGCCGCACAGCGGACCACATGGTGCGCTCTAAAGCAACAAGCGCGCACGTGTACACGTCGATAGAAGTTGATTACGAACGAATCGAACACCTGAGGTCGGCTTATCAGGACGCGTGGAAAACGGCCGAAGGGTTTTCGCTTACCTACCTACCATTCATAGTGCGAGCGTTTTGCGAAGCCGCGAGGGAGTTCCCGCGTGTTAACGCCAGCATTGAAGGTGAATCGCTCGTCGTCCACGCCGAATTCAATGTTGGATTGGCGGTTGACCTCGACTTCAAAGGTCTAGTTGCACCTATCGTTCGCAACGCATCAGGACGCGGCCTGCGACCACTGGCTCGCGAGATCCGCGATCTGGCGACGAGGGCAAGATCAAAACGGCTAGAACCTGATGAGATATTGGGTGGCACATTTACAATTACCAACATGGGTCCGTTCGGGACATTCATGACACTGCCGATCATCAATCAACCGCAGGTAGCGATACTCGCGACCGACTCAATTCGAAAGAAGCCGGTGGCTCTCGAAGGTCCGGACGGCGATGATCTGATTGCGGTGCACCCGATTGGTGTGCTCGCATTGACATGGGATCACCGCGCGTTTGATGGTGCCTACGCAGCGACCTTCCTGCGAACGATTCGGGACATTCTTGAAACCCGCGACTGGGAATCAGAACTCAGATGACCCTACGAATTAGATGGCTCGGGCGGGTCAAATATGGAGAAGCGATCGATCTTCAACGGGCGTTCCATTCGCGCAGCAGCGATGATTACTTGTTACTTCTTGAGCACGAACATGTTTTCACGATAGGGAAACGAGGCAGTAAGGCAAATGTGATCTCGCTGCCAGCGGGTGTTGGTGCGCAACTGGTTCAAGTCGATCGTGGAGGCGACGTCACGTACCACGGACCGGGTCAACTAGTTGGTTATCCGATTGTGACTCTCAATGAATCGCCAGCCGGAATGCGAGACGTCGTTGCGCATGTACGACGTCTTGAAGCTTTGCTCATTGAAGTGTTATCTCGTCTGGGCGTACAAGGTGTACGCGAGGACGGGCTAACGGGTGTGTGGGTAGGTGGCGAGAAGATCGCAGCAATCGGCGTGAGGGTCGCGCGGGGGCGCACGATGCACGGTTTTGCGCTCAACGTCAATCCCGATCTTGCGATGTTCGATCACATTGTTCCCTGCGGTATCGAAGGGCGCGGCGTTACATCTATTGCATCTCAACTTGACAACCCACCGTCGATGAAAGCTGTCGTTGATCTGTGTTCCGAAGTATTCGCTGAGATGTTTGGTGGAGAAGACTCCGACGCGAGTCCGGACAGAACCTTGGATCGTGCAGATGTTGCATGGGAGTATCAACCGCGAGATCGGGTCCCGCCCGCTGGAGCGGCGCGCGACACATTCCGAAGGCCAGAGTGGATGAAGGTCCGCGCAGATCTCGGATCGGGTTATCGCGAGTTGAAGGCCTTGGTGAGTGAGGAAGAACTACATACGGTCTGCGAGGAGGCGCGCTGTCCGAACATCTATGAGTGCTGGGCGCAACACACCGCCACTTTCATGATTCTCGGCGATCGGTGTACTCGCGCATGCGGGTTCTGTCTCGTCGATAGCCGACGGCCAATAGCGCTTGACCATGAAGAGCCAGCCAGAGTGGCCGCGGCCGTCGCGCGTTTGGGCCTTGCGCATGCTGTGCTGACAAGCGTCGCGCGTGACGATCTGCCGGACGGGGGAGCCGAAGCATTCGCCTCGACCGTCGAAGCGGTAGCAAGGGGTAACCCGACTACGACAATCGAAGTGTTGATTCCGGACTTCAAAGGCGATGCTGATTCGCTCGCGACGCTGCTACGAGCGCGTCCGGCTATTTGTAATCACAACTTAGAGACAGTTGCCCGATTGCAGCGCGCTGCCCGACCGTCCGCTGGCTACGCGCGGTCGCTCGCACTCTTGGCAAGAGCTAAGGATGCAGGGTTCGTCACGAAATCCGGGATCATCATGGGAATGGGTGAGACCGAGGCCGAACTTCATGGTGCGATTGCAGATTTACGCGCGGTGGGTGTGGAGATCCTCACGCTTGGGCAGTACTTGAGACCGTCGATCGATCATCTCCCAGTTGCGCGCTGGTGGACACCCGATGAGTTTGAAGCGATTGGCGACTATGCGCGCGGCCTTGGATTCGCGCATGTCGAGAGTGGGCCATTGGTGCGATCGAGTTACCACGCTCGCGCAGGAGCTGCTGCCGTAGCAGAGCAATCTGTGGCGCTTGCTGTGTCTTGATGACACGCCAGGAGTTTTGAACGAACTGTGAATCTGGAGCTAGCAACTTTTCTTACGCAGATGGCCGCTGGTGGACTCGCGTTTCTTTGGGTGACATCAAGGAGACGGCTAGTGAGCCTCGGATACGGGTGGCTACTTCGCGGTGTATTCGGTGTGCTTGCTGTCGCGTCGATAATTCTCGAAACCCATGCGGACCATGCCGGAAACGGCCAGTTGGTTTTTCTTGTCGGTACGGCAGGCATGGTCGTAGGTGCCTCGGTAGCCACGCTGGTGAGTGTGCTGCGTCGAAACGCTGGTGTCGCGAGAAAGCGTGAGTTGCGTGCGCGGCGGGTAGCGCGGGTTGCCGCAATGGTGGGTGGAGGTGATGCGGAGTCAAAGGGGGTAGATGTCGGCAGAGAATTCCCTCCTTCGCTGGATCTGATCGCGCCTGTCTTCGGCATGTTCGCGTTGCTCGGCGCGGCGACGTTTACCGGTGGATCTTGGTGGTTGAGTGCAGTGCGGTTGCTCGTGGGTGCGGCGTTCCTCGGAGCGATATTGGATGCCATGTTGCTCGGCCACTGGTACCTAACCCAGCCGGGTCTCTCGCGTGAACTATTACGGGAACTCGTGTGCGCGAGCGCAATCATTTGGCCCCTTGAGGTCACCGTATTGATTGTTCCCCTTGGGATGTTGTCGGTGCTTTCAGGGACAGTCGACGACGGTTACAACGGCCTCCTAGGTTGGATGTGGGTGGTGTGCGCTCTTGGCACGACCGCCTTGCTAGGTGCAACATGGCTCGCGTTGCGTGAGCGCGCGTATTCGGCGGTCATGGCGGCAACGGGACTTCTTTACTTGGCGGTCCTCACGGCCTTCGGTACCGACCTGTTAGCTCGGGCGCTGCTAACTCCCTAGTCGCCCTTACGTCACGAAGTACTTGGCTTCCGGGTGCGGGACAATGATCGCGCTCGTGGTTTGTTCAGGTTCAAGTTGGAACTCTTCAGTCAACTGCACGCCGATTTTCGATAGGCCGAGAATTTCGTCGAGTTTGGCTTGATCATCGAGGTCTGGACAGGCCGGGTAGCCCCACGAGTAGCGAGAACCGCGGTACTTCTGACGAAAGAGACCAGCCAACGACGGTCCATCCTCGGCAGCAAACCCCCATTCCTCGCGTATTCGTAGATGCCATAACTCGGCGAGGGCCTCGGTCATTTCGACTGAGAGGCCATGGCAAAGGAGGTACTCCTGGTAGTGGTCAGCGGCAAAAAGTTCGCGTTCGCGTTCAGAAGCGCTTGCACCGACCGTGACGACATGGAAAGCCGCGTAATCGGTCTCGTTGGAGTCGACAGGACGGAAGAAGTCTGAGATGCAGAGGAATCGGTCTTTGCGTTGACGCGGGAAGTGGAATCGAACCCATTCGTCGCGCCGCTCGTCGTCCTTCCAAACAATGAGGTCCTCGCCCTCGGAATTAACTGGGTAGTAGCCCCAGATTGCAGCGGGCTCCAGCCAGCCGTTTGCCTTGGCGGAGTCGAGTTCAGCACGAAGGGTTGGCCGTATCCGCGCTTTGAATTCCTCATCTGGCTCCCCGCCTTCGGGTCGGAACTGCCATTGGTTGCGAAACAGCGCGGTCTCGTTGATGTATGTCGCTATCTCGTCAAGAGCGATGCCCTTTGCAACGCGCGACCCGATGAACGGCGGCTTAAAGATTGGGACGTCCAACGCGACGTCGGAGCGCGCTGGCACGACTATTTCTTCGGCGTGTAGTTCGGACTTGCGCGGCGGCAATTTGCGTCCTCCTGGCGCGCGCCCGAAATCTGGATCAAGCGTTCCAGATCGATTGCCATCCATGAGAGCGTCCATTGTGCGCAACCCTTCGAAGGCGTCCTTGCCATAGAAGAGCCGTCCGTTATAAATGGCGCGGAGGTCTACCTCTACGTAGTTGCGGGTTAGAGCGGCTCCACCGAGAAGCACGGGCGTCTTGGCGTTGTCAAGGTTGTTCATTTCCTGAAGGTTCTCGCGCATGATGATCGTGCTCTTTACCAGCAGTCCGCTCATCCCGATTGCGTCGGCTCCGACTTCGTTGGCCTTGTCGATAAATGTTTGCAGAGGTGCCTTGATCCCGATGTTGTGAACTTCGTAACCGTTGTTGGTGAGGATGATGTCGACGAGGTTTTTGCCGATGTCATGAACATCACCTTTCACTGTGCCGATCACAATGATGCCTTTGCCACCAGCCTCGTCTTTCTCCATGTGCGGTTCTAGATATGCGACAGAGGTCTTCATTGTCTCGGCGCTTTGCAACACGAATGGCAGTTGCATTTCGCCACTACCGAAGAGTTCACCTACTACCTTCATTCCCTCTAGCAACACGTCATTGACGATCGATAACGCCGGGCGTCCGCTGTTTAGGGCTTCGTCGAGTACCTCATTGATTCCCTCGCGTTCACCATCGATAATCCGGTGCTTCAAGCGCTCTTCGACTGTCCATCCCGAGCGATCTTCACGTTCAACTTCGCCTGCGTTGACGCCTTCGAAAAGCGCCATGAACTCGATTAGCGGGTCATACCCTGCTGCACGTCGGTCGTAAACGAGGTCGAGGGCTACCTCACGTGCACGCTCATCGATCTTGTGCATCGGCATGATGCGCGCGGCATGCACAATCGCTGCATCGAGGCCCGCCTCACGACATTCGTGCAGGAAGACACTGTTCAGGGCATGCCTAACGGCGGGCTTCAGTCCAAAGCTGACGTTCGAAAGCCCGAGAACGGTTGATGCACCAGGGAGTTCGGCCTTGATGCGTCGAATGGCGTCGATTGTCTCGATGGCATCGCGGCGGAGGTCCTCTTGCCCAGACCCGAGCGGGAAGGTAAGTGGGTCGAAGATCAGGTCGGTCGGATCGATTCCGTAGCGCTCGGTTCCTAGGTCATAGATCCGTTTGCATACGCGCAACTTCCAATCAACGTCACGCGCCTGTCCTTCTTCATCGATGGCTAGGCAGATGACCGCAGCGCCGTATTCCTGAGCGAGTGTGAATACGCGATCTAGGCGGGATCCAGGTAGTTCGCCATCTTCGAGATTTGCGGAGTTGAGAATTGCCTTGCCGCCGGAGTGACGGAGGCCTACCTCTAGAACTTCGGGTTCTGTTGAGTCGAGCACGAGCGGTAGTGCCGCTTGGGTCGCGAAACGGGAAGCGATCTGCTCCATGTCGACTGTGCCGTCGCGCCCCACGTAGTCGACACAAACGTCGAGTACATGAGCGCCTTCTTTGACCTGATCGCGCGCCATCTGCACACACGCGTCCCAGTCCTCTTCAAGCATCGCGTCCCTGAAGCGCTTTGAACCGTTGGCATTCGTTCGCTCTCCAATTGCGAGGTAAGCAAGTTCCTGCGCGTACGTCACGGGGCTATAGATGCTGGAGCATCCGGGCTCGAACTCTGTAGTACGAGGAGTAGGAGCACGCGTGCCGATGCGGTCGACGACTGCGCGTAAGTGTGCGGGTGTTGTGCCGCAGCAGCCGCCGACGATGTTGATGCCGAACTCCGAAACATTGCGTTCGTGCGCATCTGCCAGTTGGGAAGGCGTCAGGTCGTAGTGGGTATGACCATCCACTACAGAAGGCAATCCTGCGTTCGGAAGACATGACAGGTATGTACGCGCATGACGCGAGAGATAACGGAGGTGCTCTGTCATCTCTGCTGGACCGGTTGCACAGTTGAGGCCGATCACATCGGGGTGCATCGCCTCGAGAGCGTTGAGCGCGGCACCGATCTCTGAGCCAACGAGCATGCGGCCCGTCGTTTCCATCGTGACTTGCACCATCAGTGGTATTTCACGGCCGTAATCACTCATCGCTCGGCGACATGCAATTAGAGCGGCCTTCGCTTGCAAGAGGTCATAGACCGTCTCGATCAGCAATACATCGGCACCGCCTGCGAGTAGGCCGGAAACTTGAACCTGGTAGTCGTCACGCAGGGCAGCGAAACTGATCGCGCCGAGCGATGGGAGTCGCGTGCCGGGACCGATTGACCCGATTACCCATCGAGGGTGATCCGGCGTGGCGAATGCCTCCGTTGCTTCTTTGGCGATACGGGCAGCGGCCTCGTTGAGTTCGAAGGTCTTGTCCGCGATGCCGTACTCGGCTAGAACCAGTCCAAACGCGCCAAAAGTCGCCGTCTCAACAGCGTCCACTCCAGCCGCCAAATAATCATCGTGCATGGCTCGTATCAACTCAGGACGCGTGAGCGCTAAATACTCATTGCAGCCTTCGAGTTCAGGGCCGCCGAAGTCTTCTGGACCCAAGTCGCGATCCTGTACCCAAGTGCCGAAGGCTCCGTCTAGTACCAAGACACGCTCGGAAAGTGTTGTAAGAAAGTCAACCATTAGAAGCAAGAGGCTACCGGAGGCGCCGAATCCCGTTCGTCAATAAGTCCGATATTCATGATCGCGATTTGCTCCAGATGTTTCAAGCCCAACAATCTGAAGTAATCGCGGCCGCGCCATAGACTCATAAAGAGATGAAGGTTTACACGCGCACCGGTGACGATGGGACCACGGGATTGCTCTTTGGGGGTCGTGTTCCGAAGGACGCTCAGGGGCCATCCGCATATGGAGTCACCGATGAGGCCGTCGCCGCACTCGGCGTCGCTCGAGCCGAGACTGAAGTTGGTCAGGAAATCTTTGAGTTGCTCGTCCGCCTTCAACGGGAACTGTTCGTCGTTGGTGCAGAACTTGCGACGGCACCGGAGAATCGACACAAACTTACCGACGAAGTGACCCGCGTGACCGCTGGAATGGTCGAGGCACTCGAGCCTTTGATTGACGCCGCAACAGAACACTTCGAACCTCCGACAGAGTTCGTATTGCCTGGGGAGAACCGGGTGTCAGCCGCTCTTGACGTTGCAAGGACGGTGGTCCGCCGCGCAGAGCGAGAGTGTGTAACTGCTGCAGCCGATGGGTGGTTGGAGTCGGATAGCAAAGTTATTTCGTACCTCAATCGGCTAGCCGACTTGTGCTGGACGCTCGCGCGTTGGCAAGAGGGAACATTCAGAGCAGCGCGTAATCGTGACTGACTAAAACTCAGGAGGACTAGGTGCCAGTTAATTTCGTTATATCGACCGCTTCGCCAGCCCAGGTGAAAACCGATCTGCTTGTAATTCCCATGTATTCGGATCACATCTTCGGACCAGGGGCAGACGCGGTAGACGTGGCTTTGGACGGGGGGCTCTCAGCGTTCATGGAACAGGCGGTGTTCGGCGGCAAGGTAGGGGAGAAACTGGTTGTCCCTACCAGTGATGCCCTGGGTGCATCGTCGATTGTGCTGATCGGGTTGGGAAAACGCGAAGAAGTGACGGCCGATGGACTCCGCAGGGCGGGCGCGGTAGCGGCCAAGGCCGCGCACGAGGCGGTCTCCATGTCAACCACTCTCGCGAGTGCCGGACCTACAGATCTGGACGTCGCTGAGGCGTCGCAGGCCGTCGTCGAGGGTGTTCTGCTCGGTCGTTATGAATACCTTGATTACAAGTCTGACCCGAAGCCTTCGAAGCTGAAGCGCGTGAGTTTGCTCGGCCGGTCTGCTGCTCTGCGGCGTGGAATGGATCGGGGAATTTCTGTAGGAACCGCCGTTATTTGGGCGCGCGACATCGTCAACACTCCAGGTCGCGATCTATCTCCAGCAGCGTTTGCAAGAGCTGCACAACGTCTTTTGCGCGGCAAGAACGTAAAGGTAGAAGTGCTCGATGTACCAGGGCTAAAGCGAGAACGCTTGGGTGGAATCATTGGTGTCGGGATGGGCTCGGAGCAACCACCGTGCCTCGTGAAGATGACGTACGCGCCAGCGAAATCGAACGCGACGCTCGCACTCGTTGGCAAGGGGGTGACCTTTGATTCGGGTGGGTTGTCCCTGAAGCCTGCTGATGGGATGGAGGAGATGAAGACCGACGAGGCGGGTGCCGCTGCCGTGATCGCAGCTATGTCGGTATTGAAGGACTTTGGCGTGAAAACAAAGGTCATCGCATTTACGCCAATGGTGGAGAACATGCCGAGTGGTTCTGCGATGCGGCCGGGCGATGTGCTCACGTTTCGAAATGGCAAGACCGCAGAGGTGCGCAACACCGATGCGGAAGGTCGGTTGATTCTCGCCGACGCTCTCGCTCTAGCGGCCGAGGCGAAACCCGATGCGATCATCGACCTCGCGACGCTTACCGGGGCCTGCATGGTCGCGCTCGGCGACAAGATCGCGGGCCTGATGACCAACGATAATTCCTGGGGTGAACAAGTGAGAACAGCCGCAGACGCGGTTGGGGAGCCCGTTTGGCCATTGCCGTTACCCAAGGAATACAAGAAACTCATTTACTCCGAGATTGCCGATATCCGCAACACGAGCACTTCCCGCTACGGAGGAGAGATCACTGCTGGCCTCTTCTTGGAAGAGTTTGTAGACGGTATTCCATGGGTACACCTAGATATAGCGGGGCCATCGAGAACATCGTCGGAGGATGGGTACAACTGCCCCGGTGCGAGCGGGTTCGGGGTTCGAACTCTCGTTGAACTTGCTTCTCGGTTTCGCCGACCTAATCGTAAGTAGCGTGGCCAGATCAAACGCCGCTTAGGGTGAGACGCGTAGTTAGGGAGACCGGGGGGAACAATGAAGGTTCCTTGGATTAGCGCGGTGCTCGCCGCGATGGTAGGCACAGCCGTCTGGGCGGTTCCGGCAGCTAACGCGGCTCCTCGACCAACTGCAGAGTACGAAGAAGTGCAGGTGCCCATGTTGGACAACCTCTATCTTCCACAGACTGTCACCGTGAATCCAGACACCGTTGTTGTTTGGCCGAATGATGGCAGGACCGAACACAACATTTTGCCGGATAAGAAGTCGGCACGATGGAAGAGCGGTTCCGTGAAGCCAGGTAAGTCCTTCGAGCAAAAGTTCACAGAGCCTGGCGTGCATGGGTACTACTGCTCGTTCCACGGTGCGCCGAAGCGCGGTATGTACGGAACTGTGCTTGTAAAAAATGCAGACGGAACATTGCCAGAGGCCGTGAAAAACCGAGCCCCCAAACCGCGCGCTGACGGTAAGTCTCGGAGGCTGAGGGTCGCGCCTGGACAGCGCATTCAGCAGGCTGTCGATCGCGCGGCGCCGGGGGACATGGTCCTAATTGAACCGGGTGTATACAAAGAAGCCGTCACGGTGACGACCGATCGAATCGTGCTGCGCGGTCTCGATCGCAACCGCGTGATTCTCGACGGAGGCTACAAACTCGACAATGGCATAAAAGTGCTCGAAGCGGATGGCGTAGCGATCGAAAACATGACGGCGCGCAAGTTCACGCGCAATGGGTTTTTCTGGACGGGATCTACCGGTTATCGCGGCTCTTATCTGACGGCGACGCGGACTGGTGACTACGGCGTTTATGCATTCGATTCCACCGATGGGATCATCGAACATAGTTACGCCTCCGGATCTCCAGACGCGGGGTATTACATCGGCCAGTGCGATCCGTGCAATGCAGTCATCCGCGATGTGTATGCGGAATGGAACGGGCTTGGGTATTCGGGCACGAATGCGAGTGGCAATCTGTACGTGATCGAATCGGTATGGACCAAGAACCGCGCGGGGATTGTTCCTAACAGCGGTGATGGTGAGTTGCTCCCGCCCCAACATGATGCCGTTGTGGCGGGCAACTTGGTTTTCGACAACAACAATGAGGGGACACCAGCGATTGATGCTGCGCTGCTCGGTTCCTACAACGGAATATTGATCGCGGGTGGCAATAGCAATTTGGTGACGAAGAACCGCGTGTACAACCACAAGTTCGTCGGCATTGGAGCACTTCCGAACCCAGACAAGACTTTCTGGTTGTCGTCAGACAATGTCATCAGGGACAATGTCGTGAGCGACTCTGGTATGGCCGACCTAGGGATTCTCGGTGGAACCGGCAATTGTTTTGCTGGCAACACGTTCGCAACCTCGAGCCCGCCAAACATCGAGGTAGTTCGTCCATGCCCCAACCAAGCAGAACCATCGGTTGAGGAGATTCCGGCTGGTCCATTCCTCGAGGACAAGCCGCCCTCTGTGGATTACCGCAAGGCCAAGACTCCAAAGCCACCCAAGTTGCCGGGGATGCGTCGGCCTCTAAGGGCGAGAGTGCGGCCAGCGGTTGGAATTGTGATCGCAATCGATGTTGACGCGATCGAATTACCGGGTAAGCGGTTTACCGCGGGGTAACGACTGCTCGATGACGTTGACGGCTATGGCGTAACTACGACCGTTGTGCCCACCGGTGCCCAGTCGTAGAGCGCCTTCGCATTCGCTTGGTTCTGGCGTATGCACCCTGCACTGAGTGGCTCGCCTAGTTGAGCGTCGCTCTGTATCGGTTCTCCATTGGGACGCAGGGGTATGCCGTGGAAACCGATATCGGTGGTGCGACCCATCGTGAAGCCGACGAACCACGGGAGACGAAGGCTTGGGTCGCGCTTCGAATATCCCATGTCGAGTTTTCGGACCACGGCGTAGGTGCCTGGATCCGGTGTTCCGCGTCGTCCTGAAACTTGATACGACGCCGATGCGTACGTGTCGTCTTCCATGATCCACAACCGTTGGCACGAGTTGCAATAGATGATTCGTCGTCCAGTTCCCGAGTTGGTGGGAACGAAAGCTAGCGCGGCGTTTACCGCGGGTCTCGTGGTAGTCGTAGTCGAACTTGTGGTCGAGGTTGATGAACTACTTGTTGGCTGCGCCAGAGTTGACTCGGTGTCAGCGGAAGCTTCGTCGCTTGTGCCACCGAGCGATGCCACCGCAACCGTTGCGAATAAAACGAAGAGAGCGAAACCGAGGGATGCGCCGAGGCGGATCTTGGCAGATCTCTTTATACGGCGTTCTCGTCGTGTACCCATACCGACGCCTCCTATCGACGCGCCGCCCGCATCCCCCAAGGAAGTCAGAACGATACCGGTACTCAATAACGAAATCGTGTATACCCGCATAGGGCGCCAGGACTCCGACCCGAAAATGCCGTCTAACTAGTGAGTGGAGTTTTTGCCAGACTTGAGAACGGCGTGCGGGAGGCAGTGCTGGTCGTATTCGGCAATCACGATCTCACCGACATTGTCGCCACACGATGGGCAGTTCGGGTCCCGGCGTACTTTGAAGGTGCGAAACGATTGTTCAAGCGCGTCGTAGGCAAGGAGCCGTCCGTTGAGCGAGTCTCCGAGGTCGAGTAGCAACTTGATGGTCTCCAACGCCTGGATGGATCCGACTATTCCAGGTAGAACACCAAGAACGCCGGCCTCGGCGCAACTAGGTGCGAGTTCGGGCGGCGGTGGCTCCGGCAGCAGACAGCGATAGCAAGGTCCCTTATAGGGATCGAAGACGGTTACCTGTCCTTCAAAGCGGAAGATAGAGCCGTGCACAACCGGTATCTGCTTGATGAGAGATCCGTCGTTTAGAAGATAACGAGTTGGGAAGTTGTCGGTTCCGTCAACGACGACGTCGTAGCCGTCGATGATGTCGAGAACATTTTCAGCGGAGAAGCGAACGTCGTAGGTAATGACGTTCACATCTGGATTCAGTTGAGTGAGCGTCTTCTTCGCGCTGTCTACCTTGCGCTCACCGACACGATCGATGTTGTGAAGGATCTGTCGTTGCAAGTTTGAAGCATCGACGATGTCCATGTCGACGATTCCAAGAGTTCCTACTCCGGCGGCGGCCAAGTAGAGAGCAGCAGGTGACCCGAGACCACCGGCTCCAAGAAGTAGCACTTTGGACTCGAGCAATTTCTGTTGTCCCACCTCGCCGATTTCGGGAAGGAGAATGTGACGCTTGTATCGGTCTCGCTGTTCGGCGTTGAGGGCAGCAGGGGTGATCCATGGCCGACCTTCGTTCTTCCATTGCCCGAAGCCTCCCGCCATGGAAGTTACGTTCGTGTAACCCATAGAGATCAACGTCTCGACGGCGAACGCAGATCGCACGCCACCGGCGCAATACACGATCAACTCGCCGTCGTGGTCTGAGATCTTGGACTCGACCTGGCTCTCAAGGTGCCCGCGTGGAATGAAGACAGCGCCGGGGAGGGTGCCAGCATCGTTTTCGTCTTGCTCACGGACATCGAGGAACGTCGCCGATCCGAGTCGAGCCTCGGCGGCTTCGGGCGTGACTTCTGAAATGTTCGATTTCGTGCGGGCGAGTAGCTCCCGGAAGGTGGCCATTGAGGCTCCTGTAGATGTGCGCGGAACCTAAATCCTACCTCAAAGGTCAGTTATCCCCAACGGTTGAACCGTTTACGGCCTGCGCAGACCGCACGAGACGGGCGGCTTTTCTAGATCAGCGCGACGAGTGCAGGTAGAAGTTCTCCAAGTGACCGGCGCTGCACGGCATCCGAATACGGGTCGAAAGGTGTCGGCTCACCATTGGCGATCACCAAGCGAGCGCCTTGCGACAACGCAATCTCCGGCAGTGCCGCGGCCGGGAACACTCCTAGTGAAGTTCCCAATGCAAGGAACACGTCGCACTCCGCTGCGGCTTGCTGTGCGCGTTCCAAATCTTTTGCGACGAGGTTCTCTCCGAAGCTGATCGTTGCCGACTTAAGAATTCCTGAACATTGCAAACACTCTGGGTCTGCTTCCCCGGCCGTGACGCGCTCGAGCGTTTCGGTCATTGGGCCGCGCCACTCACATTGCAAACACTTGACGCCGTGCACGGTGCCGTGGATCTCTATTAGGGAGTCTTCCGATGAGCCGGCCGCTAGGTGAAGCCCATCGATGTTTTGTGTTATCAGTGTGTGCACATTGGTCTTGTGTTCAAGTTCCACGACGGCAAGGTGCCCTGCGTTGGGTTGCGCTTGCCAAATTTCACTCTTCAGACGGTTCTGCCACGCCATCTTGCGAATCTCGGGATCGGCGATGTAAAACGCGAGGTTGGCGGTTTTTTCGGCCGCAGGGTTCTTCGTCCAAACGCCATTTGGACCGCGGAAGTCAGGGATACCCGATTCGGTTGAGATGCCTGCGCCAGTGAGGACCACAATCGCTTGCGCGTCGCGAAGCCAGGTAGCGATCGTGTCGAGACTTGCGCCCTCGGTCATGATCCCGAGGGTAATTGGCTCCCAAGGCCAGAGGGTCGGACAACGATGACGCGCCGGACGGCGGGGGAGGGCCCGACGCGCCATCGAAGTCCGGATCTAAGCGGCAGGGTTGGTATTCGCCGCTGGGGTTAAGGCTTCTGCAAGTGCTGCTTCCAACGCAGCGCGGTGACGCTCGTAGGCCCATTGAGCACTCTCGCGACAGATGGCGGGGTGGAAACCCATGTCGTGAAGTGCGCGTTCGGCGAGATCGGCATCGTCGCCCTGTTCGAGCAGTGTGAATGCGATGCGACGGGCACGACGCCTTGCGATTGCGAGAGGTTTTTCCGCGAGTTGAGCCTCGGCCCAGAGGCGGTGCTCAGACTGGAGCGCGTCTGGAAGTCGTCTGATGTGGCGCAGGTTCACCGGCGGAATGCTGCGCCGCACGGCGTATTTGCCAGGGGCCGTTGAGCATGCAAGATCGAATTGCGTGAGGCGTTCAAAACTGCGCAAGAGAGGTGACGAAGCGCCTTCGCGGTTGCCTAATCCGAGAGCTTGGGATAGTTCGCCGACTGCAATGCTCATCCCCTCTGGATGGCTACTGAGACCAGCTGCAAGGCGTCGGATCAATAGGAGGCTCGTTGGTCCGAGAGTGGGAAGCCAGAAGCGTTCCACGTATTCAGAGCGCGGGTCATGTCCGAGCGTGTCGATGATTGGGTCAGGCCAAGGATGGATAACGAGTGCAGACATGGGGACTCCTGAATTGGTGGGTGTGTTGGCTAAAGCGGGGGGAGTTCGAGTTGCATTCCGACAAGAATGAGATTGGGGTCGTTACCAATCGTCGATTGGTTTATGGCATAGATGTTTCGCCAAGCTGCATCGACCTGCGCAGGAGACACGTTTGCTCCGAGGCGCGCTGCAGCTATCGACCAAAGGCAGTCGCCACGCCGAACCACGTGCTGCTCTCGAATTGGAAATGCCTCTTGCGCTTTCGACGCGAGGGACGAAGCAACTGGTGGAGGCGTCGGGGCAAATTCGATAAGCGGCGGCGGTAATTCGATTACCAAGACTTCGGTACCCGGTCGCGCCGTGGTCGAGGTGCTGGTCGAGGTGCTGGTCGAGGTGCTGGTCGAGGCCAACGTCGTAGTCGAGGTTTTCGCTGGCAGCGAAGTTGAGGTCGTGGTTGTCGATCCCGCGTTAGTTGTTGTGGATGTGCCGGAACGCAACCAGTCGCGCACTGTCTCGGATGCTCCAACTGAACGTGGTACCGAAACGACGCCAACGGAGATGATTGCAGCGGCTATCCAACGCGCATTTGTGGGAATAAACCGATGGATAAAACGCGACGATCTCGGTGCGCGCCGAAGGCGGTGCAGCGACTCGGCCACTAGTGCGAGACCGAGGACCGCGAATGCTGCACCGCCCAAGGCGATGGCACCGAACGCCACCAGATGCCGCAGCGTTCCTTCGAGCGGGTCTAGAACCATCCGTGGCTCCCTGGTGAATATGGCGTCCATTAAGGTCGTGTTGCCTTCTGATTCGTTGCGTACCCTTACATAGACATTGTTGTATGTCAAGGGAAGACTTTTGACACAACCTCTAGACGGAAGGATCCGGTACTGGTACCGTCCTGTTTCTCGGTTCCATGGATGGAGCGGAAGGTCTACGGATGGACGATGGTCTAGATGCGTTCGACGCAATAGCTGAAGAGTTTCGGCGCGAGGTCGCCTGGGAACAACGCACCGAGGCGCGTGAAATAATTGCGGCTGGCATCTCGGATAGTTGCTTCGCCGATGTGCTCACACGTGTCGCGCCAGGTGACGTAGTGACGGTCGTCGCGTCAGACGGCGTTCCTCTGCGCGGTCGACTTTTAGCCGTCGGCCGCGATTGGCTTCGGCTAGGTGAGGTAATCGATGCGACGGGTACAGGGCGCACACGCGTACGGCGCACTCACGATGTACGGCTTGAAGCCGTCGTACGGATTATCAGAGAGGCCGGGTAGTGATCCCCTACTTCGTGCGTGCGCGTGCGTCCGCCTCAAGTTGCGCGATGTACGCCTCAAGGGTTTCGCGGCTAACGCGCCACACGCCCTTGCGTCCGATCTTGAGTGCAGCGACCTCACCGGTACGCATCAACGTGTACACCTGGGAGACGCTGACATTCAGCACCTCGGCCACCTCGGCTGGGCGCAAAAGGGATGGAGGTAGATCTTCCACTTCGGAGTTCCTTCCTGCTGTTTTGATCACGGTTTCGATCATGGCATTGGACAGTGTTGCGTCCAACACCGTAGCGAAGCCTCGTGTTGATGTGGTGAAGGTCCTCTAATGACAGCCCACGTTGCGCGTCAGCGTTTCGCTTTTCGACTTCCGAGGGTAGATGTGCGGCTCGTCATCGGCCTCGTTTTAATCGCTGTGTCAATCGTCGGCGGGTTGCGTCTATCGAGCAACGAGGACACCTCCGTGTCGGTCTACAGGGCTGCTACTGATCTTTCGGTCGGTCATGTGGTGACACGTGCAGACTTTGAACCGACGCGCGTTTCTGCCGTCCCTTCTGTGATCGATGCGTTGCTTACGACGAGCGCAGGTC
Organism: Bifidobacterium breve; assembly: GCA_945865605.1. GTDB lineage: Bacteria > Actinomycetota > Acidimicrobiia > IMCC26256 > JAENVU01 > SHUZ01. The sequence goes on along the minus strand of CAMBEL010000003.1, from coordinate 34,745 downwards.
CCCCGATCGGACGCGTGATACGCGAACCGTTGAGGACTGGGGCACTGGTGTCGGCCGACTCGCTGGGAGCTGCGGCGCCGCGCGGTCGAAGGGTGACAGTCCCCGTGAGCGCGGATCATGCACTTGGCGGCGCGATACGAGCTGGTGACCGCGTAGACGTACTGGCGACATTCGCAAAGGGTACGGAGACTGCGCGCACGATCACGGTAGCGGTGAGCGCACAGGTGATCGAGGTGGTGCGTTCAGATGGATTGTTCGGCCAGGACGAGGGCGCACTAGGCGCGGTGACGCTGCGCGTCGCAGCCGATGAAGCCGTCGTTGTTGTGTTTGCATCGCGCAACGCCGAAATCGACATTATTGAGGATGTCGAGGGCCAGGAAGCGCGTTCAAGTTTCGACATGGTTGAGTTGCCATGACGAACATCCGAATCGTCACATGTGCGGGGGGTGCGTCCTGGGAGGCACCCCTTGTGCGCGGACTGCAGCAACGCGAACTGGGCATCGAACTGCTCAGGCGATGCGTCGATCATGGTGAACTTCTAGGTGTTTCGTTACGGGATAGGCCGACAGCCGCACTGATCGCCGCCGAACTTCCATGGCTCGACCGTGATCTCGTTGGAGAATTACAGGAGAACGGCGTAACCGTCGTAGCAATCGATTCGCTAGGCAATCGTCCGCTCGATCGCCTTGGCGTGAGCCACGTGCTTGATGCCTCTCAAACGGCAGAAGAGATCATTCAGCTGCTCTATCGCATCGGTGGAACAGGTGACGATCACAAGGGTCTGCGTGCTCAGGTCGAGTCCAACGGTCGTTCTCAGGAAGCACGTCCTTGTGGGCGAGCCATTGTGATTTGGGGCGGCTCAGGGGCTCCTGGTCGCACAACTGTTGCGATTGAACTCGCGCTCGAAACAGCGCGCTTAGGGGCCCGCGTGTTACTTGTCGACGCCGATCCCTGGTCGCCGTCGATTGCTCAGACGCTGGGACTAGCGGAAACACCGTCGGTGATGCAAGCGACCAAACTCGCTGCTGACGGCTGGCCTAAAGCGCTGAGCACTTGTTTGCAGACGAGGCAAGAAGGTCTCGAAGTTCTTACGGGGCTTGGCCATCCGGATCTTTGGCCCGAAGTTCGCGCCCATACGTGGAGAGCCGTGCTCGATGCTGCTCGTGACCTGGCCGACGTGGTGGTGATTGATGTTGGCGCTTCAGTAGAAGAGGACGAGGAGTTGGCCTTCGATCGCGCACCATATAGACGTAACTTGATGACACTTGGCGCGCTCGAAATCGCGACCGACGTTCTACTCGTAAGCGGAAGTGATCCGGTCGCACTGCGCCGGTCGATCATCGCTTTTCAACTACTTCAGCAGGTTCGTCCCAGGGCATCGGAACACGCGAGTTTTCTACTCAATCGCGCGCCGCGTTCACATCGCCGACTCCAGGAGTGTTCCCATGTTGTCGCGGATTGGATAGGTGCGCCACCCATTGGGTTCCTTCCGGTAGAGGCAGCATTCGAACGATGCGTGTGGGAAGCCAGATCGCTCCGGGCCGTCGCTCCACGTTCGCCATGGCTGCGCGAATTGCGTCGAGTTGCGGAAGTGCTCTCGTGATCTTGCCTGCCGCTCCAGAAATCGTTGAACTAGAGATCCGGGAAAGGTTGGAGCAACGCGAGGTGGCTTTGGAGCACGACGCGGATCTCCACTTGCTGCTCGACGAAGTTGTTCGCGACTACCGAGATCGGTATCTCGACGGCGGGCTCCCTCCGCTTACGGAGGAAGGAGTCGAGTCGCTTCGAAGGCGAATGCTCGCGCTAGGTCCGTTGACGCCATTGCTAGAAGACCCCGAGATCGAAGAGATTTGGGTCAACGAACCCGGCAAGGTCTTCGTCGCCCGCCACGGAGAGCATGAACTCACCAATCTCGTTCTTTCGAGGAAAGAGGTCGAAGAACTAGTCGAACGCATGCTGGCGCGCGCAGGCCGCAGGCTGGATAGGTCGCAACCATTTGTTGACGCGCGTCTTCCGGATGGGAGCCGTTTACATGTTGTGATACCGCCGATCACCGACCACTGGGCCGTGAACATTCGCAAGTTCGTCGGCCTGCGCGTCAGACATCTCGACGAGTTAGTTGCCATCGGGTCACTGTCGCGGCAGGCGGCGGCATTTCTTGATGCCGCAGTGCGCGCTCGATTCACGATTGTTGTTGCCGGAGCGGTGGGTGCCGGCAAGACGACACTGCTCGGTTGTCTCGCGGCGAGCATCTCGCCAAGAGAACGGATCGTTACCTGTGAGGAAGTATTCGAACTTGGAATAGAGCGCCCTGACGTGGTCGCAATGCAATGTCGTCAGGCCAACCTCGAGGGCGAGGGGATCGTCACTCTCAGGGATTTGGTACGCGAGAGCCTACGGATGCGACCCGATCGCATCATCGTTGGAGAAGTTCGCGGCGCTGAATCTCTCGATATGTTGCTGGCGCTCAATAGCGGCGCTTCTGGAATGACTTCGGTGCACGCAAACTCCGCAAGGGAAGCGTTGCGGAAACTAACAACGCTGCCACTTCTCGCAGGTGAGAACCTCGACCGCAAGTTCGTTGCTTCGACGGTCGCGGCTTGCGTTGATCTCGTTGTCTTCGCTCAGCGCAGCGGCGGCAAGCGCGTTGTCACCGAGATCGTGGCGGTAGAAGACCAACTCGGTGACGGAGATGTACCTACAACTGGCACCGTGTTCGAATGTTCTGCGAAGGGTCTTGTCTGGACCGGCGAAGTCCCAGGTGCATGTGAACGGTTCGCAGAACACGGCATTGATATCCACGGGGTTCTGCGATGAGCGTCGTCGTTGCTGTGCTGCTCGCGACCGGAGTGTTCATCACTTACGACGTCATTACAAAAATGCCCAAGGCCACAACGACGCGTGGCACGCCAGCTGAACGACTGGGAGTCTGGTTATCGACAGCTGGTCTTGCCGGTGTGACGCCGCGTGTTTTCCTGTGCGCGTGCGTCGGATGCGGTGTCGCCACCGCAGCGCTGTGTCTCGTATTCATTGGATCTGCGACGGTGGCACTCTTAGGACTGGTTGCAGCGTCTTGCGCACCGGTGTCTTTCGTGCAACGCCGCCGTCGCGAAGTGCAAGCAGCCAGGCGCGGTGCTTGGCCGGAAGCGATTGATCTACTGGCAGGTTCGGTGCGAACCGGCGACACCTTGCCCGCAGCTTTGTCTCTGCTTGCCGAGCAGGGTCCCGACGCTTTGAGGCCAACGTTCCGGCGAGTCGTCGCAGACAATCGCGTATCCGGCGATCTCGCCGCAGCGCTGATGAGGCTTGGCGATGCCCTGGCAGATCCAGTTGCAGACCGTGTCGTCGCGACCCTTGTTGTTGCCCATCGTGTAGGGGGTCGCGATCTCGTGCGTGTGCTCGTCACTCTCGGAGCATTCCTACGGGAGGATTTGGCGGTTCGCAAAGAGATAATCGCACGACAGTCTTGGACGCTTGTAGCGGCGCGTGTTGCCGCGTCGGCACCGGTCCTCGTGTTGCTCATGGTGGCTAGTCGACCCCAGGGTGCCAATGCATTTGAGTCCGTCGCTGGGGCCATTGTTGTAACTATCGGCGGTGCGATGACCTTCGTTGGTTATCGCCTCATGGTCGCCATTGGGCGGATACCGGACGAACCGCGCGTCCTGGGACGCAGTGCTGTCGCAGGAACGCACGCATGAACCAACTTCGCGCGATCGTCGTGGTCGGCTTCGGGCTAGTTGGTTTCACCTGCGTTGTCTTTGCGCACCCTCGCTTCGGACGCGCCGACCTGGCCCGTCGCCTCACTCCGTACCTTGCAACTCACGGCCCTGGTCGCAAGGTCAATTGGAGGGATCCCGTCGAAATGACTGGACTGAGAGGGTTGCTCCAACCGGTCTTCGAGAAGTGGGGCCGCGCGCTCGCACGAGTTATTGGCGATGACGGACGCGACCTTCCAGAAAGATTGGAGGCGGCGGCGAGCCCACTCGGAGTATCTGCATTCCGCGCTGAACAGGTGACCTGGATGCTGGTCGGCTTCGTGGTGGGGATCGCTGCGTCAATGTTGATGGCGGCAACCGGCCGTCCCCCCGGTCCTGTCGCAGCTCTCATTCTTGCAGTAGCTGCGGGGGTTCTTGGTTTGGTGGCGCGCGATAGACGACTGACGCGCTCAATCACATCTCGGCGCACACGCGCATTGGCGGAGTTACCGACTGTCGTTGATGTTGCTTGCATAGCGGTTACTGCTGGCGAGAGTCTTCGCGGTTCCCTTCAGATGGTTGCCACCGATGGGACTGGGCCGCTTGCAAGTGAACTTCGAACAGCGCTTCGCCTAGCGCGTGGCGGCGTGCCGTTAGTGGACACCTTGAGGGATCGCGCTCGGAGGATTGGCTTACCGGCCTTCGACCGATTCATTGACGCGATCGCGATTGCCCAGGATCGCGGCATCCCCTTAGCCGACTCATTACGCGCGATGGCCTTTGACGAACGCGAACGTGCAAAGCGCGAGCTCATTGAGGCGGCTGGTCGCAAACAGGTTTCGATGCTGGTACCGGTGGTCGCGCTGATACTCCCGGTCGCGATCCTTTTCGCGTTCTATCCAGGCATCGTCGCTATTCGGACATTGGCAAATTGAAAGGAACCGTTATGCATGAACGATGGTCAGATGAACGGGGTTCGATCCCCGAATGGGTGATGTTGCTAGTGATGGGGATCGGTGTAGTGATGGCCCTCTGGGCGATTGTGCAACCGAACCTCAGTTCCATCGTGTCGGATGCGTTGAACCAGTTGCGGGGATAGCGCGTGCGGAACGTTGAGCGCGATGCCCAGGGATCGACGGTTGTCGAATTCCTGGCCGTCGCGGTGCTTACCGTTGTGTGCCTGCTCGGAGTAGCGCAACTGGCTATTTGGGTATGGGCGCGAAACGTCGCAGTGACTGCAACCCACGAAGGAGCGCGCACAGCGGCGGAGTCCGGAAGGCCACTGGAAGATGGCGTCACGCGCGCTCGGTCACTGTTGCGGGATGGGCTCGGTGGATCTGCGAAAGGTTTCGCGGTGGAGGTCGGCCAGTCGGGTGTTTCCGTTGCGGTTCGTGCGCACGGAAACGCGCCGCGGATCATGCCCTTCTTGCCGTCGTTCACAGTCGATTCGCTAGCAACGGCCTTGGATGAAGACTTCGTTCTGCCATGAGGTCGCGCGACCGAGGTTCAGCGATTGTCGAGTTTGTTGTTCTTGGCAGCCTTGTGTTTGGTGTTCTCGTCGAGGCAGTCGTGCTCTTCGGATCCCTCCATCGTGCGACTCTTGCTACGAGCGCAGCTGCTCGCGAATACGGGAGGGCAGTCGTGATTGCCGATTCGGAACAAGGCGCGGTATGGCATGGCGCGGCCGTTGTTGCGCAGGTGGCGCGCAACCATGGACTACCAGCGGGAACCTTGAGCGCGACGGTTGAGGGGGGTCGCCGCAGAGGCGACGTGTTGATCGTTCGCGTACGCACCTCAGTGCCTATTGCACAACTTCCATTCGTCGGCGCAGTGTGGCCGTCTTTTTCTGTGCCAGTCGAGGCTTCACATGCAGTGCAGGTCGATCGCTACAGGGGTTTTGGATGAAGGCTCAAGACCGAGAGTCAGGGCAAGCGTCCCCACTCATTATTGGGGCGTTGTTACTCTCGCTCGCCTTCGCTGGGCTCGGTATTGATGGTGCTCGCATGTTTACCGCTCGTCGGGACCTCCAGAATCAGGCCGATGCAGCGGCCCTCGCAGCGGCTTCGGCGTTGGATGAGGGCGCGTATCGCGCCTCATCTGGAATGGTGGTGAAGCTGGATCCGGATCGTGCTCGCATCGTGATTGCTCGTTTGCTTGGAGCCTCAGCACTGCCACGCGGAACCGATGTGGCAGTAGACGTCAATGCCGAGCGTGCAGTTGTGAGGTTGCGTCGACCTGTTCCCACCACGCTCTTGCGCATCATCGGCGTGAACGCGAAGGAAATCGGTGCGAGTGCGACTGCAGCGCCACGTACCGGATGAGCGAGATCCCGCCGGTACGATGCCTGCATGGCCGAAGGTACCCATCGTCAAACTGGTTCGGGCATTGAGATAAATCCGGTTTACTCGGCTTCGGATCTGTTCGGATTCGACGCCGACGAGAGCCTCGGTGCTCCCGGCAAGCCGCCGTACACCAGGGGTATCTACGAGTCGATGTATCGCACCCGTCCATGGACGATGCGTCAGTACTCAGGGTTTGGAACCGCCGAAGAGACCAACAAGCGGTTCCACTTTCTTCTCGGTGCTGGCCAGACCGGCTTGTCGTGCGCGTTCGACCTACCGACGCAGATGGGTTACGACTCTGATCATCCCCGCGCCCAGGGCGAAGTTGGGAAAGTGGGCGTGGCAATCGACTCGCTCGAGGACATGGAGTTGTTGCTTGCAGGCCTTCCTCTAGACACCGTGACTACGTCTATGACGATCAACTCGACCGCTGCTGTCTTGTTGCTCCTATACGAACTGGTTGCAGAGAAACAAGGGGTGTCTCCCAAGGATCTTGGTGGGACCATCCAGAACGACTTGCTGAAGGAGTACGTCGCGCGCGGCACCTACATCTATCCACCGCGTGAATCGATGCGGATCATCACCGACATCTTTTCGTATTGCCACGAGAACATTCCTCAATGGAACACGATCTCAATCTCGGGATACCACATTCGCGAAGCTGGTAGCACCGCGGTGCAGGAAGTCGCGTTCACGTTGTCGAATGCGATCGCCTATGTGCAGGCCGCGGTCGATGCCGGGTTAGGAATCGACGACTTTGGTCCACGTTTGTCGTTCTTCTGGAACGGCCACAATGACTTCTTCGAGGAAGTGGCCAAGTTTCGTGCCGCGCGCCGTATGTGGTATCGGATCATGACCGAACGCTTCGGGGCACAAGACGAGAAGTCCAAGGTGCTGCGCTTCCATACGCAGACTGCCGGCTCAATGCTCACAGCACAACAACCGGAGAACAACATTGTGCGCGTCGCGCTTCAAGCGCTGTCCGCCGCGCTAGGCGGAACTCAGAGCCTGCACACGAATGGGTTTGACGAAGCGCTCGGGTTGCCTACCGAAAAGGCGGCGAAGATCGCGTTGCGTACACAACAAATCGTGGCGTACGAAACTGGCATCACCGATACCGTTGATCCACTTGCTGGTTCCTACTTTGTCGAATCACTGACTAACGCAGTGGAGTCTGACGCATGGAAGTACATCGAGCGGATAGACGCGATGGGCGGTTCGGTCGCGGCGATCGAGGGAGGTTTCATGCAAGATGAAATCGAGCGCGCGGCGTTTGATTGGGCGAAGGCGGTCGACGGCGGCGAGAAAGTGATTGTCGGCGTCAATCGATATGAAGAGGACGATGATGAAGACACCGAGGTATTTCCGATAGACCCAGAATTGGAGCGCGGCCAGGTCACGCGCTTGCAGGCTTTACGGGCCAGAAGAGATCAGCCGCTCGTCGATGCTTCTCTCGACTCGCTGCGCAAAGCAGCTCAAGGAACCGAGAACCTGCTGCCATCTATGAAGGTTGCGTTACGGGCTCACGCGACGTTGGGCGAGGTGTCGGATGTCCTGCGTGGGGTCTTCGGTGTATACCAGCCAGCCCGCTAGGGCGGAATAGAACCTCTTACCCAGCGCGCAACAGTGAATTGCTGGCGCTAGCCGCAGGCGGGCGGATCGCCGCTAGGCGTCTCCGGGCTTCGGCCACTCCCGCCCTGCCTCGTCGGCGAGTCCGGGAATCCAATACGCGGGGTATCCCGCTCGGTACGAGTAGCAGTTGTGTGCTCACAACGTCAGTATCCGCCAAGGGTGTGACAGTCATCGGGGCAACCTTTCCGCTCATGTTCGAGCGACTCCGCGTGCGCCGTTGTTCCTATCAACGTTCATTTTCGTCAGGAAGTTCCACCCCTGACAGAGTCATTTGGCCTATTGGTTCTTCTACAATCGTCCCAGTGCATTACTTAGACCACGCTGCCAGCACGCCGGTACTCCCAGAGGCGATTGAAGCGATGCTGCCCTTCCTCGCCGATCACCCGGGCAATCCGTCTGGGGGACACCGCGCGGCCCAAGAAGCGAAGACCGCTTTAGAAGAGGCCAGGGAAAACATTGCAGCCTTGCTCGGGTGCCGTGCAGCTGAAATTGTGTTCACCGGCAGTGGCACCGAGGCCGACAACCTCGCGGTGAAAGGGTCCGCTAGGGCTCGGCGGCACCTAGGCGATGGCGTGGTAACTACGGCATTCGAACACAAGGGCGTGCTCGCCTCGGCGCATCGGTTGGCGAGTGAGGGATTCCACATTTACGAGGCGGCGGTGACTAGCGGCGGGATCATCGATCTCGATCAATTCGCCGATCTTCTCGACGAACGCACAGTCGTCGTCTCGGTGATGCTCGTGAACAATGAGGTGGGAACGGTGCAGCCGCTCGACAAGGTGACGGCAGTGGTGCGTGAGCGTGCCCCTAACGCGTGTCTCCATACAGACGCGGTACAAGCGGTTCCTTGGATCGATGTAGCGACCGCGACTTCGGGTTGCGATCTAGTCGCGATTTCTGGTCACAAGTTTGGTGGACCTAAAGGAATGGGCGTACTCATAGTTCGTGACGGGACTGATCTGCGGCCAGACATCGAGGGAGGCGGGCAGGAACGTGGGTTGCGTTCCGGCACTGTCAACGTGGCCGGAGCAATCGCGCTCGCAACGGCGCTTCGCATCACGCAAGAACGTCGTGCGGGTGAATTGATTCGCATCGGCGCGCTACGCGACCGTCTCTGGGATGGAATACATGTCGCGTTGCCCGAAACACGGGTCAACGGTGACGTGGCGGCGAAGGTAGCTGGCAACCTTCATGTTTGCTTCCCAGGAATCGAAGCTGAAGTGCTTCTGCTCATGTTGGATCAACGGGGGATTGCTGCGGCGGCAGGATCGTCTTGTTCTTCGGGAGCGACCGAACCGTCCTACGTACTCAAAGCTATGGGCATGAGTCGCGAAGACGCTTTGGCATCGGTGCGGTTTAGCCTCGGCGTTGCATCTACCGACGCAGACGTAGATGCGTGCATCACAATCGTTCCAGAGCTGGTACGCGGTTTGAGGGAACGAACGGTTGTAAACGCATGAGCCGTGTCCTGGTTGCAATGAGCGGCGGTGTGGATTCGTCGGTTGCGGCTGCGATGTTGCGCGACGAAGGACACGATGTCACTGGAGTGACTTTGCGTTTATGGGGAGGTGAGTCAGACTCGGGATGTTGCAGCGTTGCCGACGTCGAAGATGCCCGCCGTGTCGCGGCCCAGTTGGGCATCCCGCATTACATATTCAACTTCGGCGATGAATTCGATGCCGAAGTTGTGAATCCTTTTGTCGAGTCTTACGCGGCCGGTAGAACTCCTAATCCATGTGTTGACTGCAATACAAAAATGAAATGGGGACGGCTGCTCGATCGCACCATGGCAATGGGTTTCGATGCGATGGCTACAGGCCATCACGCCAGACTGCGCCTCGACGGAACCAGAACTCACCTCTGTCGCGGTGTCGACTCAGCGAAAGATCAGTCTTATGTGCTTGCACGCCTTCAAGCGATCCAACTCGTCAACACGCTGCTTCCAGTGGGAGAACTAACCAAGAGCGAAGTCCGCAACGAAGCAGAGCGGTTAGACCTGCGTACCGCCCAGAAAGCGGAGAGTATGGACGTGTGTTTCATCAAGCGCGGCGGTCGCCGCACCTTCCTCTCGGATCGAATTGAAGAACAGGGTGGTGCGCTAGTGACGACCACCGGTGAGGTAGTCGGGGAGCACGCTGGCGTGAGCGCCTTCACGGTTGGTCAACGGCGTGGCCTTGGGGTCGCATTGGGTGAACGCCGGTTTGTTGTCGATGTTGATGCGAGTACCGCAACTGTGACAATTGGCGAACGCGAAGATCTACTTTGCGACGTGTCAGCAATTCGCGATGTGAAGTTTGTTGGTGATTCGATTTCTTTTGGAACCGATGTGTTGGTACAAGTGCGAGCACATGGAGTGGCGGCCCGTGCAACTTTTGAAGATGGTGCCATCCACTGGGTTGAGGCGCAGCCGCGTGTTGCCGCAGGTCAAGTAGTGGCGATGTACCATGATGATGTTGTGCTTGGGTCAGGGATCGCGAGGTAACAAGTTCGCGTGGTTGCCACTCCCTATTTCGCGCTCGGTGACGCTTTGCTGATCACAATCCTCCGCGCCGCTGCACGATCAAGCACACGTTGACGCGCCACGGGCGCGACCAAGATGAGGCTGGTGTTGCAGCCAATGCTTCGCCTGCGGGACCGCCGATAAATGTCCGTCTCTTGGCTCAGTAGTAATGCGAGCGAGCCACGCGTTGCGCCAAGTCTTAGATCTTCGGCGTCGGTCGGAACTCGTTTACGGGCATCCGCAATACCGAACCCTGCAATGCTGTCTCGCGTGAATAAGAAGGGGTCCGTCAGAGTCATTGGGTCATGTATGACGATGCCAGCTGGCACGAGGATCAACCATCTGCGTGAAAGTTGGTGAAGCGATCTGAAAAGCAGCGTGGCTAGTGGAAGGCCTAGTGCGACCGCAACGAATCCAGCGGCGGTCCTACCTGATGCAAGTAGCAACGGGCCAACGGCGATACCGGCACCGACGCCGAGTACAGCAAGCGGCAAGATCCCGATGAAGAGCGCTGGCGGCACTGCCAGCGGAAACCTTTCTTCGTCGCCGTACGCAACTCCCTGTGCGCAAGCGATCCCGATGCTCGGAGTCGATGCAAGAACGACACACGTCGATGTAACCGCGAGCGCGGCCAAGGCACCGAGGGACGGTCCCTCGTTATTCGCGAACGCGAGCACGGCGACGGCTAGCGCTAGCGGCACTCCAGTGCGGACCACTGTGAGGCTGAGCGGTCGCGCTGTGAGCAGTCCGACGAGCACCACTCCCCACAGCAACCAGAGAATTGCCGTCGCTACACCTTTGGTTAGTGGGGCCCAGTTCGCAATCGCGTCGGCCATCGCCCAACTCGAAGTAAATGGAATCGCGACCCATGCGATTCGGAGCCACCAGATGTTCACAGCGATCACTGCTCCGCTTCGGAGAACTCACGACGTATCCATATACTACGAAACTGATGCCAGCGAACCGCAACGGCGATCTGACAACTAAGAAATCGGATCCCAAGCCGGCGCTGTACGACGTGTTGATTTCTGGTTTGTCGACGGGCATCGGCAGCCTTCCGTTCACCGACGCGCGCGAGGCAGCGTTGCTTTCCCTGAACGCGAACCCCTTGCTTCCCGCCGCTCCTCAATTAGGTATTCCTCGTGAAGGCATGGTCGCTCAGTGGGTAAACGCGCTTCCAGAAGTCACCGTGGATCTGGATGGTTCGATCGCAATCGATTCATCGTTGGTGACCGCGTCGATCACAACTGAAATCACTCGCGAATTCCATGACGGACTGCTTACGTTCCTTGACGAAGCCGCTGTAAGTGACATGCCACCGAACCGCGTGAAGTTCCAAATGTGCGGACCCCTCACCATGGGCGTCGCACTAGTGCGTGCCGGGCTTCCTGCGGAACTCGCATTCGATCGCGCCGCAGCCGCAGTTTCTGCGTGGGCGCCAGTACTAGAAAAGATTGTTGCCGAACGTCTCCCGGGCGCTGCAGCCATAATATTTCTTGACGAACCATCGCTCGTTTTGTGGACGGGGGATGACGCTCCTCTAGAGCGCGAACAAGCCGTAGATCTGCTGTCGAGCGCGCTCGCGCAGTTCACGGTCTGTACAGGAGTTCACGTCTGTTCGGGCGGAGATTTGAGACTCGCGTTTGAGACTGGCGCACGGGTTCTGAGTGTGCCGGTGTCGGCAGACGTTCTCCAGGATGCGGATGTCGTTGGACGCCACCTCGACGCAGATGGTTGGTTCGCTTGGGGTGCCGTGCCGACCGACCGACCGGTAGGTGAGTCGGCTGACCCGCTCTGGCGCGAAACGGTTTCGGTGTGGTGCGAACTCACGCGTCGTGGCGCAGACCCTGTCGCGCTGCGAACACATGGAATCATTACTCCTGCATGCGGACTCGCTGGGCACGGTCAGAGTCAAGCCGAACACGTCTTGCGACTCGCCGACAGGCTCGCGGCGAGGGTCGGAGATCAAGCTGCTGCGGTGAAGCTCACCGTGGGAGCGTGAACGTCCCGCCTTGTAAGTAGCATCGCCCGCGATGCAAGTGCCAGCCTCCACCTCAGCGCGCGCGTCCGAACTGCGCGATCTACTGCGCTATCACGATGAGCATTACTTCGGAAATGACTCCCCCGAGATAGCGGATGCTGACTATGACCTCCTTGCCGCAGAGCTAGAAGCGATCGAGGCTGAGTATCCCGAAATCGCCACCCCTGATTCGCCAACGCAGCGCCCGGGTTCGGGATCAGCGCCATCGGTATTTTCGGAAGTCTCCCACCTGCAACCCATGTTCTCCTTAGACAAAGCCTTTTCTCGCGATGATCTTCAGGCTTGGGGGACGAGGATCGCAAAACTCGTACCGGGGGATATCACTTTTGTCGGGGAACCCAAACTCGATGGCCTGGCGATCTCGCTGGTCTATGAGAACGGAAAACTGCTCAGGGCTGCCACGCGAGGCAACGGTGAAAGTGGCGAAGACGTAACAGCCAACGTAAAGACAATCGCTGCTGTGCCTAACCAACTTGTCGGTTCCGATATTCCGAGTCTGTTGGAGGTACGCGGCGAGATTTTTATGTCGAATGACTCGTTCGACGATCTCAACAAGCGCCAGACCGCAGCAGGTGACCGGCTGTTCATGAATCCTCGTAACGCGGCGGCAGGTTCACTGCGTCAAATTGATTCGGCAATAACTGCCGGTCGCAACCTTTCGATCTACTGCTACCAACCTGGCGCAGTAAGTGGGGGACCAATCGTTTCTACACATAAGAAGACGCTTGAGTGGTTGTCGAGTCTCGGCCTTCCGGTGAATCCTCAAGTTGAAGTACTCCTCGATTTAGAGGCTGTCTTTGACTTTTGTATGCGCGTAGAAGCGCAGAGGCACGACCTCGGATATGAGATCGACGGAGCGGTTGTGAAGGTAGACAACCTGGCGCAACGCGACGAGATGGGTCACACGAGTCGCGCACCGCGTTGGGCGGTAGCGTACAAGTTCCCTCCCGAGGAAAAAATCACCGTACTTCGCAAGATCATGGTGAGCATCGGCCGAACGGGTCGTGCGACCCCATTCGCCGTCTTGGATCCGGTGTTCGTGGGCGGATCGACGGTTGGGGTTGCAACTCTTCATAATGAAGATGAGGTCGCCCGCCGCGATGTGCGCCCCGGTGACTCGGTGACGGTTCGCAAGGCGGGAGACGTTATTCCCGAAGTCGTCGGCCCGGTTTTGGCAAAGCGCAAACGGGGCGCTCGTAAGTGGAAGTTCCCGACCGCATGCCCGTGCGACCTAGCGCAGCCGCTCGTGCGACTCGAAGGCGAATCCGATCACCGATGTGTCAGTTCCGATTGTCCAATGCAGAGGGAACAGAAAGTCATTTATTTCGCCAGCCGGGGCGGTATGGATATCGAAGGCTTGGGTGAAGAAAGGGTTCGGCAGTTAGTCAACGCCGAATTGATTCAAGACGTCGGGGATCTCTACGCGTTGACGTTCGATCAACTTGTTGGCCTCGATCGCATGGGCGAGATTTCATCAAGAAATTTGCTCGCGGCGATTGAGGCTTCTAAGGCTACGGAGTTGCCGCGCGTGTTAGTTGCGTTAGGTATTAGGCATGTCGGCCGAATTGCGGCGGGGTCCCTCGCGCGCAACTTCGGGCATCTAGATCGAGTTGCATTAGCGACTACCGAAATTTTGGTTGATCTAGACGGGATAGGGGCTGTGATCGCCGAGAGTTTGAAGGCTTGGTTCGCGGTTCCCACAAACGGGGCTCTAATCGAAAAGTTGCGGCTTGCTGGCGTCAACTTCGAAGGAGTTACGGTTGAAGTCGCCGCCGCTGATCCGACTCTTGCGGGGATCACGTTTGTATTGACCGGTGCACTTGAGAACTACACCCGGGAGTCTGCGGAGGCGGAGATAGTTTCCAGGGGTGGCAAGGTAACGAATAGCGTCTCGAAAAAGACGGGCTATGTCGTGGTCGGTGACAATCCTGGGTCAAAGCGCGACAAAGCTGAAAAATTGGATGTAACGCTGCTAGACGAGGAAGGCTTCGGCCGTCTGCTGCTAGAAGGTCCTTTACAAACCGAAGGAGATTGAGCCAAGTGGTCGATAAAAATGCATTAGGTGCAACTGACGAGCCGTTCACGATGGATATTGAGCGCGGCAAGATTCGTGAATTCGCACGGGCAACCATGTCTCATAGTCCCGACTATCTACGGGGAGCGATGCCGCCTATTCCCCCCACGTTTCTTACTTCGGTGTCGTTCTGGAGTCCCCCAGGTGAAGGCGTGTTCTCGAAGTTGAAGATGGACCTGCGTCGGTTGCTGCATGGGGGACAGGAGTACAGATTTTTTGGCGCTCCTCCAAAGGCGGGCACCCAACTCACTGTCCAGACTCGCGTCGCGGAGATTTATGAAAAAGAAGGTAAACGCGGCGGGACCATGACCTTCGTTGTCACGGTCACTGAGTTTAAGGACGAACGGGGCAAGGTGGTAGCCGAGGCCCGATCTACGGCGATCGAAACAGGGAAGCCAGCAACTGATAGGGGCTCGCAATGACGTCTTGGAAAGATCTCCATGTAGGCACGGAGGTGCCGACGCGAGTCGTGGGTCCGCTAACGCGTACCGACTTTGTGCGGTATCAAGGAGCATCCGGTGATTTCAACCCGATTCATCACGATGAAGAGTTCGCTCAATCCGCCGGGTATCCGTCGGTGTTCTCGGTGGGCATGCTGCAAGCAGGAATCCTTGCCGGCTTCGCTACCGACTGGTTAGGCCCAGACAACGTGCGCGGCTTCGGAGTGCAGTTCCGTGAACAGGTATGGCCAGGCGACACGCTTACCTGCACCGGGAAGGTCGTCGATAAAACGGAAGACAACGGCGAACGCACAGTTTCCCTTGAACTCGTAGTTACGCGCGACGGCGGTGGTACTGCGATCAAGGGTTGGGCAACGTTTGCGGTTGTCTAGTTAGTTACTTGGTAATCAACCAGTAACGCGTTCCGAACTCGCGCTATGCCTTCGAGATGAACCACCACGAGTAGCTGCCATTGTCCTGCGCGGGATCTGCTTGTGACCGATACGTGACCGTGGCATCTACACGCCCCGGATCCCATGCTGAAATCTCCTTCCCTATCCCCGGCCTAAAAACGAGTTGGCCGAGAGGCTTAATGAAGTCGACCTGATCGAATGGGATCTCAGTACAAATGCCGCCCGCGTTGCATACCCGCAGATCACCTACGAGGTCATCACGGAGATCGACGCTGATTTGTTCTTGTGGCGGCACAATAGAACCTTGACTAGGAGACGCCGAACGAACCTGGTTGGGCAAAGTGTTTTTGACATCAGCCGTGTCCGCGGTGCCGAGAGCGATCGCGATGAGGGTGGCGACGACCATCAGTCCACCTGCGACGATTGCAAACCGGCCTGGATGCTCGATTGCCCGTCTTCGCTTTGGCGGTGTGTTGTCGGCCCGCTCGGTGTCGGCTCGTTCGGTGGATGTGATGACACCGACGGTACCGCTGCTGGTACCCAATTTGTACATCGGATGCCTCTGTCGCGTGGCTCTGGCCCGGTACCGTGGTTCCGATGTCGGGAAGTGCGGTTGCCGACCTAGTCGGTCGTGTCCTCGCCGGCCGCTACCGCCTCCTAGCCCCTATCGGTGCGGGAGCGAGCGGCCAGGTGTACCTAGCCGACGACGTCCGCTTGCGCCGCAGGGTCGCCGTGAAGGTATTGCATGCCGCTTTGGCCGACGATGCCGGGTTCCTCCGTCGCTTCCGTACCGAAGCGCAGTTAGCGGCGTCTCTCAACCATCCCAACGTGATGGGGGTATACGACTGGGGGGACGACGGTGTGCCTTTCATGGTGCTCGAGTTGCTTGTGGGCGGGTCAATGCGGTCGATGCTCGACCGTGGAATACGGCTGAGTCCTGCCCAATCGGCGCACGTCGGGAAACAGGTGACCGCCGCACTCGGTTACGCCCACGGCCGCGGCCTAGTGCATAGAGATATAAAGCCAGCAAACCTTCTATTTGATGAACATGCGATCGTGCGCGTCGCAGACTTCGGACTCGCGCGCGCACTCGCTGAGGCGAGTTGGACTGAACCCGCAGGAACTGTGCTCGGCACAGCGCGTTATGCAGCACCCGAGCAGGGATCAGGCGTCGGCCTTGATGGCCGTGGTGACCTCTACTCGTTAGGTCTGGTTCTCAGCGAGGCGGTCACAGGTATCGTTCCGCTCGTCGCCGATACGCCACTCGGCACGCTCCGTCTTCGAGATGTCGAGTCGGTACAAGCTCCCGCCGTTCTCGGCTCCCTCGGAGTAGTTGTTGAGCGTGCTTGCAGGTCCGATCTCACCGAACGTTATCCGGATGCATCCACGATGGGCGCAGCATTAGACGACGCGATTCGCGTTTTGCCTCCCCCTGGACCGCTTCACCTAACCGGGCTGGGTGAGGTGTCAGACGATCCGCATCCAACAAACGTCGTCGGCACACGCACCGATCCCTTATTCGACCAGGATTCGCGCAGTCGGACGGCAACAACTAAATCAGCCGATCAGAACGGGCGACGTGTGGCGCCGTTTGTTCTCGCCGCAGTCCTGATGCTGGCCGTCGCGGGCGTCGTGTTCGCTCTATCTAATTCCGCGGCTGGAACTCCTGTGACGGTTCCGATTCTCGTGGGGACCACGGCCGATGTTGCGCAGAGTCGCGCTAACGCAGCCGGACTACTGACGTCAGTGGTGAAACGCAATGCGGATGACCCCATAGGTACCGTGATTGCTCAACGTCCTCGATCGGGTGGGTTCATCTCTCAAGGCGGGACCGTTGAGTTGATTGTGTCGCAAGGGCCTAAGCCGACCGCGCTGCCGCCTGTCGTCGGCCTCGCAATGGCAGAAGCACAAGCAGCCCTCGAAAAGGCCGACTATGTCGTCGCTGTCGATGAGAAGTTTAACGAAACCATTGCCACAGGAATTGTGATCAGCACTAACCCGCCCAAGAGAGCAGCGCGATTCTCTACCGTCGAACTGATTGTGTCTAAGGGACCGACACCGATTCCGGTACCGGATGTGACGGGCAAGTCATTCGCTGATGCAGCCAAGGCGCTGCAAGACGCGCGGTTAGGAGCGACCCAGGTAGACGAGTTCAATGACACGGTTCCTGCAGGACAGGTAATCCGTACCGACCCCGCGGCAGGTGCACCAGCGGCACGGGACTCTGCGGTGAACGTCTTTGTCAGCAAAGGCCCTGATGTAGTGCTGGTTCCGAACTTCAAGGGCCAAACCATTGACCAAGCTGGCGCGTCTGCAGCGAGTGCCGGTGTACAGGTGCAGGCCCAGGGGGTCTTCACTGGAGGCAAACGCGTGCGCGCCCAAGACCCTGCTCAAGGAACTCAGGTCAAGCGCGGTGCAATCGTCACCATTTTCTTCTGATCCCGCCTTGCTCGTATAACGGCGAGGGCATCTACGATGCGCGGTTAGGAAAGCCGAACCTCAGGAGATTTGGACCATGGGTGCACTAGAAGGACGTATTGCAATCATCACGGGAGCAGGGCGCGGCCTCGGTCGAGAACACGCTTTGCTGTTCGCTGCCGAGGGGGCCAAGGTCGTCGTCAACGATCTCGGCGGCAACCCGGACGGCACCGGAGACGATCGCGCGCCGGCTCAACTCGTAGTCGATGAGATTAAGGAAGCAGGGGGTGACGCGGTCGCGAACGTCGACAACGTTGCAGAGTGGGATGGTGCTCAACGTCTGGTGCAAACCGCCGTCGACACGTTTGGTGGTCTCGACGTGTTGGTCAACAATGCGGGAATCTTGCGTGACCGTGTAGTGGTGAACATGACAGAGCAAGAGTGGGACTCAGTCATTCATGTTCACCTCAAAGGTCATTTCTGTCCTACGCGTATGGCGGCGTCGTATTGGCGCGAGCAGACCAAGGCGGGCGCGCAGCAGAACGCTTCCATCATTCATACGTCATCTACATCTGGACTTCTTGGTAACGCCGGGCAATCCAACTATGGAGCCGCCAAGAGCGGGATCGCGACGTTTTCTCAGATCTGTGCGATGGAACTCAGCCGATATGGAGTCCGGTCCAACGCGGTAGCCCCTGCAGCAAGGACCAGGCTTACTGAACAGACGCCGGGTCTTAGTGAGGTTGTGAAGGCGCCGGAGGACGTCGCAAAGTTTGACGTGTGGGATCCCGCGAATGTTTCGCCGTTCGTCGCGTATCTAGCGACCGAGGACTGCACGTATTCAGGTGAGGCATTCCTGGTGCAGGGGGGACTTATTCAAAGGTTCCAGCCGTGGACGCTCGTCGAGAAGATCGATAAGGGAGACCGCTGGACTGTTGCGGAACTCAGCTCTGAGGCTAAGAAACTCAAGTCCTGAGGAACTCCGATCGGCGACGTCGGTAATATTTGACTACTTTGGGTGGTCTAGACCAGATCGCGAAGAAGGCACAATTTCTCTACTTAATCTTGGGTAAATACTCACGATAGGTCGAGTGGCCCCTTGATGCTTGTCGTAACTACCTACATAATTGCCACAGAGAGTGGTACCCCAGAGACCCTGGAGTTGTGTAGTGCGTAGGCCTTCAAAAGGTGGAACGACCCGTCCTCCGCTGCCGCGGCCTGGACAGGGTTATGGACGCCCGCTTCGTCCGAGACCGGGGCTCGACGTTGATGATCGCCCGTGGCTAGATCCCGAATGGTGGGTTGCCGTGCCAATTCCGCAATCCGCGGTGGTCGGCGAGCGGTCTTAGGGCACAGGATCTTCCTGCCTACTTAGTTTCTAGGGAAGTACCCCTAGCCTTCGTTGCACAATGACAGGCACGGCTGGTTCTAAAGCGCCCGGTCCTTCCGCGCCCGGTCCCAGCACGCGCCGCGCCCCACTTGTATCGGATTCTCCAGGAGTCGATGAGGTTCCTGTCGTCGCGTGGCCGTTTCTGTTTCAGCACGCGCTTCGGCATCGTCTCAGGCACAGCAGTCGGTATTCGATCTGGGTGCTTGTCACAGTTCTTACAGGTCTCTTCGCTACCGGCATGACGATCACAATTGTCGCGGTGTCACTCGGAACTGTGGCTACGGACCTCGATGCGAACCCAACTTCCCTCATTTGGGTTGTGACAGGCCCACTTCTTGGGCTTGCTCTTGCGATGCCATTGTTTGGAAAGCTCGGCGACGTCTACGGGCATCGCCGTCTTTATCTGCTGGGCTTCGCGGGTTTCATTGTTGGAACGGCGTTGAGCGCTTTTGCATGGAGCGGTCCGTCGTTGATCGCAATTCGCACGCTCGGTTCAATACCGGGTGCGGCGATTGGGCCAGCGTCGATGGCTCTGATCATGTCTGCATTCGATGAGGACGATCGCGTGAAAGCGATGGGATGGTGGGCTCTCGTAGGAGCTGGCGCGCCAGTGGTTGGTCTCGTGGCGGGGGGTCCACTCATCGAGGCGTTCGGTTGGCGTGCAATTTTCATTGCCCAAGCGCCGTTTGCCGCCGTTGCGTTGGTATTGGCCGCAATTGTGTTGCACGAGACGCCGTGTCGCGAGCGGGAACCGATCGACTTCGCCGGTGCCGGAGCACTCGCGGCTGGGATCGTGAGTGCGCTCCTCGGGCTCACATTGGGCGACACTCGCGGTTGGTCAGACCCTGTAGTGGTCGCCTTGTTCGCTGTAGCTCCCTTCGCGCTTTTGCTCTTCGTGCTAATCGAACGAAAAGCGCTGCACCCGCTACTACCTCTCGACTTCTTCAGTAGGCCTAACTTCGCCTCGTCGCTGGTCGCGCAGTTCTCAACCAACTTCGCCTACATGGGTGGGTTCATAATCACGCCACTTCTGGTTCAAAACCGGTTCGGATTAACGCTTGCCGCGACTTCATTGGCAATGGCTGTCCGCCCACTTAGTTTCAGTCTCTCCGCCCCGATCTCGGGTTATGTCGCGGCCCGAGTTGGTGAACGGAAGGCGAGTATTACCGGAACAGTCCTACTCGTCATGGCGATGGTTGTGTTTGCCGTGTCGGCTTGGAGTGGCGCGTTGGGGCTCGTTTTCTTGGGACTAATGCTTTCGGGGATCGCGCTAGGTACGTCGTCGCCGTCACTGATCACTGTTGTCGCCAACGCGGTCGATGAGCGCGACCTTGGCGTAGCAAATGCCGCGCAGCAAATGGTGGCGCAGATAGGAGTTGTCGCGGGGATACAGGTGCTCTCGACAATCCAGGATGGCTCTACCGCCGCTGTTCCCTTTGAATGGGCTTACGGCGTCGGA
Source organism: Bifidobacterium breve (assembly GCA_945865605.1). GTDB lineage: Bacteria > Actinomycetota > Acidimicrobiia > IMCC26256 > JAENVU01 > SHUZ01. The sequence continues at coordinate 14,341 of CAMBEL010000003.1, read as the reverse complement.
GCGGCGGTCGCAGTAGTTGCTGTCGCGGCTGCCTTCCGCGTTCGGTCTTCGCCGCGCGTGAGCACGTAGTTAATTAGATGTGCTCACTGGGCACCGTCTCGCCTTAGGTCGCAGTATGGCGCGAGCGCTATGGCGACTGCGGCCCCAAAGAGCACAACGGTAGTGATTGTCATGAGATTCTCGACCACGTATCCGGCCAGCAGGACACCGACGGGAACGGTTCCACCAAAACTCATAATCCAGAGCGCAGTTACGCGCCCGCGGTTGACATCGTCGAGATGGTCTTGCAAAACGGTTGAGAGGCTTGTAATCACCAGGAAGTATGCGAACCCGAGTAACAACACCACCACATATGCAAGGTATTCATTTCGTATTAGCGCGAACCAGGCAAGCAAGACGCTGAAGGCGACGAGAGCGCGCCGAGCGACGAGCGCCTTCGATCGGTGAGCGAGGAAGGTGCCCACTGTGATTGCACCGAGCGCCGCGCCTAAGCCAAACAGAGCATAAAGAAATCCATAAGAGATGCTCTTTGGCGGGATGCCGAAGTTCGTGTGAGCGATTTCGGGCATCAATCCAACAAACATTAAGGAGAAGAACGAAAAAACCGTCATCGTTATTAAGATTCGCCGTATGAGCGGATCGCTCTTCGCGATGTGGAACCCCGACGTGACCTTCTCAAGAGGACCGCCACTCAGGTGAGAACTTGGACGTGCGTTGTAATGAGCGATCAGGAGACCAGCGACGGCGAATAGGTATGTGAGTGCGTTGATGGCAAATACCGGCGCTGCCCCGAACACGGTGTAAAGGGGAGCGCCGATGGCGGGACCAATCACACGCGACAGGTTCATCTGAACGGACTGCAGAGAAACCGCGCCCGGAAGGTCTTCGCGAGGCACCAAGGTAGGCAGGATGGCTCCGAGTGCAGGTGCACTGAGGGCATTAGCTATCCCGATCGCAAGTACGCAGAGCAAGACTGCCGTTTCGTTCGGTTTATCTGCTGTGGCTATTCCCGCCAGCCCCAAACTGAGTATGAGTTGGATCATCTGCATCAGCACTAGGTACCGGCGGCGGTCGACCACATCGGCGATCAATCCTCCCACCGGTGCAAGAAACAACAAAGGGCCAAGTTGTGCGAAGTACACGAGCCCTACGTAACCGACATCGTGAGTCAGTTGGAAGGCGAAGGCTCCGAGCAGCACGTTTTGCATCCACGTACCAATATTGGATGCGAAGGTTCCGCCCCACACAAACCGGAAATCGCGATTACGCAGCGCAGCCTGCGCGGTGCCAGATCGGTAGCCGCGGTCGGCATCGATGATGGCGTTCGTTACCTCTACTGGTTCTGGTTGGTGATCGTCGCTTGGCGACATGCTCGGCTCAGGGTAGGGGAAACGGAGTCCCCCCTTCGTTTCGTTTTCGAATCTGGTTATATACCTGAGAGAGATGCTCCATCACGGTTCAGGTCACTTATGAACTCAAGGAGTCCTGTCTCACCGATTCCCATAGGGAGATCACCCGACCAGTGACAGGAGCGAGTGCAATCGTCGCACCGTTCGACGTACTGACCGACCCAGCTACGACTCCCGCGCCTAGGTTGGCCCGACCGGTGGGGTCTACGGTCCAGATGACTGCTGCATGTCGTGGGGTACGGGGCCCTTAACCCTGGGGCCTGACGGTTCCAGTTTGTGAAACCTCATGGTCGTGAGATACCTGACCGCGCACTGCAAAAATCAGCATCGGCCCGGTACCCGAACGCGGGGTCGTGATGATGTTTGCGAAGCCTCCTTCAGGCACAAACGGATATCCGGTAGTTTTGGCTATGCCACCACTATCGGTAGCGGCCCCGGCCAAGAAGCGCGCGACTCGCAAGGGCCGAAGTCGACAATTACGCGATTCCCAGGATTGAGCCGCTTAACTATTCAGTAACTCCTTGAACCGCATCTTGTAGTGCCTGGTTCCCGCCGCCCTGTTGCGACATCATGAGCTTGGTCATGTCGCCTGTCACCTTGACCTTGCCAGCCATGAACGCCTGCATGCCTGCTTGTGGATTACCAGAGACGAACACCTCTTTGGCTGTTTCGTAGTCGGTCGTGAGGGTTACGTCTGCACCTTCGAGTGCTCCCTTGCCCATTTGAGCCTTCCCGTCACGGGCACCTATGTGCATTTCGCGCTCGTCCCCATACGGTGAGCCAGTGACCACAACATTCACTGCGACGCTCTGGCCCTGTGGCGCATCGGCACCATGTTCTTCTAGGAGGTTCTCAACGGCAGTGAACCACTCGTCGGACAGGAATGGGAACTTAGACACGATTGCCTCCTAGGCGGTAAAGAGATAAGGGATGCGACATTACAGATGCACCGCCTCGGTAGTCGAGTTTGGGCGCTTGGCCAGACCGTAAACGGTCCCGTCTAGATTTGCGGCAATGGAAGCGCCTACCCGTCTTCAGCGCATCGCCTCACGCGAACGCAACCCTAAGTGGTTGACTGCTCCGCTGCGCATAGACATGTCGATCTGCATCAACTGCGATGCATGCTTGCGTCAATGCCCACCGCAGTTCGGGGCAATCTTTAACCACGGCATCGATGTGATCATCGTCCCCGAACTCTGTAGCAACTGTGGCAAGTGTCTTCCGCCCGTTTGCCCCGTCGACTGCATCGTTCCTGACCCAGATTGGCAGCCTGCGCCCGAAGAGTGGTGGCAATACGCCGGTGGTCCACAGGACCCCTACCCATAGGATCGTCACGTGTCTCCACGGATCTCACCTGAACAAGTGCGCCATGTTGCGAATCTTGCGCGTCTTTCCATCACTGACTCCGAAGCATCACAACTAGCGGAAGAACTCGGTGTCATCCTCGAGCACGCTGAAGACGTAGCCGCTCTAGACCTCTCGGACATCGAGCCGACCGCCCACCCGATCCATCTAACGAACGTCTTGCGAGACGATGCCCCGAGGCCATCGCTGGATCGTGACGAGGTTCTTGCTGCGGCGCCTGCGACCGAGGATCGACGTTTTCGAGTTCCGCGCATCATGGGTGAAACGCAATGACCGGTGCAAAGACAGCCGTGGAGACCGCGGCCGCGGTTCGATCCGGTGATCGATCGGCGAGGTCAGTCGTTGAAGAGGCACTGGCCGCGATCAGCTCGCGTGAAGAGGAGTTGCATGCGTGCAATGAGGTGATGGCCGACTCAGCGCGTGCGCGAGCGGGTGCCATCGACGCAGCCGTCGCGCACGGTGAAGATCCCGGCCCGCTCGCCGGTGTGCCAATCGCGCTTAAGGACAACCTTTGCGTGCAGGGTGAACTCACGACCTGTTCATCGAAAATTCTCGAAGGTTGGAGGCCTCCATACACTGCCACCGTCGTAGAGCGCCTCTTGGCTGCGGGTGCAATACCGATCGCCAAAACAAACCTCGATGAGTTTGCGATGGGCTCATCTACTGAAAACTCGGCCTTCGGGCCTACGCGCAATCCCCATGACATGACGCGCGTACCAGGTGGTTCGAGCGGCGGAAGCGCCGCTGCTGTGTCGGCGGGGTATGTGCCGCTCGCACTCGGATCGGACACCGGCGGTTCAATTAGACAACCGGCAGCATTCTGCGGCGTTGTAGGCGTCAAGCCAACGTACGGACGTGTGTCGCGCTACGGGCTCATTGCATTCGCTTCGAGTCTTGATCAGATTGGACCATTCGCAACAACCGTCGACGACGCAGCACTTCTCCTGGAAACGATTTGGGGTCCAGATCAAATGGACTCGACATCTATTCCATCGCAGCCAGATCCAATCGGGGCTGGGTCGGACGTGTCGGGTTTGCGTATCGGCATCATCGAGGAACTCACCGATTTAGAGGGCATTGCTCCCGAAGTGCGCGCATCGGTGGAACGAGCGGCGTCTGGCCTCGAAGGATCTGGTGCACACATTGAGCGGGTGAGCATTCCTAGTTGCGCGTATGGACTCTCGGCTTATTACCTAATTGCTCCTGCAGAGGCCTCGAGCAATCTTGCGCGTTATGACGGGGTGCGATATGGATTGCGCGTCGACGGTGCTGACGTGGCGGAGATGAATGCTAAAACGAGGGCGGCTGGCTTTGGCGCAGAAGTGAAGCGGCGCATCATGCTCGGCACCTACGCGCTTTCGGCGGGTTATTACGACGCCTATTACGGACAAGCCCAAAAAGTTCGCACGCTCATCATCGGTGATTTCGCACAGGCATACGAACGGTTCGACGTACTTCTATCTCCGACCGCCCCGACCGAGGCATTCAAAATTGGTGCAAAGACTGCGGATCCACTCGCTATGTACATGAGTGACATCTGCACGATTCCTACGAACTTGGCAGGGCATGCAGCGATGAGTGTTCCGTTCGGGACCGGAGCAGAGGGCCTGCCGATCGGCGTTCAAGTACTTGCCCCCGCGCTCGGTGAATCGGTGATGTTCACGGTAGCGCGCGCGGTAGAGGGGCTCCGATGACGACCTATGAAACGGTTATCGGACTCGAAGTTCACGTCGAACTAGCTACCCGTACAAAACTCTTTTGCGGATGTGCGAATGAGTTTGGTGCTGAGCCAAACACTCACGTGTGTCCAGTTTGTTTGGGTCTACCGGGTTCTCTGCCCGTGCTGAATCGGACCGTGGTCGAGTTCGCTCTACTCCTCGGCGTGGCTCTGAATTTTGATGTTCCTCCGAGTTCCATATTCCACCGCAAGAACTACTTCTATCCGGACATGCCGAAAGACTTTCAGGTCAGTCAATTCGATGAACCGATTTGTGTAGACGGTTGGATTGACGTTGCGGGTGAGCGCATCAGAATCGAACGTGCGCATATGGAAGAGGACACAGGCAAGACCACCCACATGGGCGGCGGCGGCCGTATCCATGATGCGGACTACAGCCTTGTTGATTACAACCGAGCAGGTATTCCGCTCTTGGAGATAGTCAGTCGGCCAGATATGGGGTCAGCGGAACAAGCGCGCGGTTATGTGAGCGAACTCCGCGCGATTTTGGCGACCATTGGAATTTCAGACGTGAAAATGGAAGAAGGTTCAATGCGCGTCGATGCGAATGTGTCGCTCCGCGCAAACTCGACAGATGTTCTGGGAACGAAAGTAGAAATCAAGAATATGAACTCGTTGCGGTCGTTGGGGCGCGCAATTGATTCCGAAATCGAACGTCAATCGGCGATGCTCGATTCGGAGGAAGTGATCATTCAAGAGACGCGCCATTGGGACGAAGTGGCTGGTATTACACACGGCATGCGTTCGAAAGAAGGGTCGAGCGACTATCGGTACTTCCCCGAGCCAGACTTGGTGCCAGTCGCTCCAACCGATGAGATGCGCAAGGTCGCGCGCGAGTCGGTTCCAGAACTCCCAGCCCCCAAGAGGGAAAGACTCATTTCGGACTGGGGGATAGGGTCGAGCGACGCGCGCGTCCTCGTCGACGATCGCGCTTTGTGCGCGTATGCCGAAGCGGCTGTTGCTGCTGGCGGGAGCGGCAAGGACGTAACTAATTGGTGTACCGGCGAGATTCTCGGGTATTTGAACGAGCACGGTTCTACACCTGAGGCATTGATTCTCCGGCCTGAAGGGCTTGCTGAATTGGTCGCGCTATTGGCCGACGACACGCTCTCGCGAAGTCTCGCGAAGGACGTTCTTGAAGAATGCCTGGCAACTCCTGTAATGCCGCGCGAAGTGGTGGAGCGGCGAGGGCTTGCACAGATGAATGATGAAGGCGAACTCGCAGCGCTAGTTGATGAAGTACTTGGTCGCAACGAAGATGCGATAGCGCAATGGAAGGCGGGAGATGAGAAAGCGCGCAAGAAGAAGCGCGGGTTCTTGATGGGTGAACTGATGAAGACGAGTGGAAGCAAAGGGAATCCAAAGGTGCTGAACCAACTTCTAGACGAGCGGCTCCACGACTAAACGACGTCAACGGCAGGCAGGATCACGCGAGAACCTCAAGCAGTGATGCTCACGGACGTCACTGGAGAGAGCCCGTGCTGCACGCGTTCCCAAGTGGCTCCGTGATCGTCGGATCTCCAAATGGCCCCCGCGAGGGTGCCGAATACAACGCAACTGTCTAGTGCATCGAGTGCATTTGTATCTACGTTGCCATCTACCCAATCGGTGACGCGCCGGAAGTCTCCAGATCCGGCCAACGCCGCGCGATAAATAGCGCACTTATTTCCGCGGGGTCCTTCCGAGGCGCTGACGAATACCAGGTCATCGGTCACTGCGACTGCTCTGCAATATGGCGCATGTAGCCCCTCGGCGCGCACGGTCCAGGTGGCCCCGTTATCCCCTGAGATGCAGCAGCCGACTCCAGCCGCTGCAACAACCACTCCAGATCGGCCGGTAACCGCGCGCACCTGGTGGACATCTGTTTCGATGTCGATGGACGGGAACCATGAAGCGCCGCCATCCTCGGACCTTGGGATACCTCCCACGTGAACTGAAGCAAGTAAGACATCATCGGCTGTGATGGTTAGCGATCGCAGATCTGGCGGACCGCCCCATGGCGTGTACCAGGTGGCGCGACCGTCTATCTCGTCAAATCCGACTACTGGTTCTAGGCCATCGCGACCCATGCGAAGTAGGTGAGCTCCTTCAGTCCCGACGAGAAGCCCGCCTGGGGCATCGAGTGCGCATAGGAGGCCAGGCGCCTTCGCGAGGACCTTCCAACTATCCACAACCTGCCAGAGCACGCGCCCATCGGCTGTAACGGCGGCATCGCCAAACACGCGTACAGGTCCGGTATCTATTGGGTTATGGGGTGGCTCAAGCAGGCCATCAGCTGTGCCTATTCGATAACCCATTTCAGGCCGTGAGTTCGTCAAGGACTCGTTGCCAGATGACCGGGTCAGACTGGTAGGGCGCGTTGAATGCCACGCGATCAACGAGACCGCGTGTGCGATCGCGAATGAGGTCAGGAAGTTGCTCTGGCGTTCCGCGCACTGCGAATGTATCGAGAAGATCATCCGGAATCAGATCAGCCATTTCTGTCCAGCGCCCCTCCTTCGAGAGGCGGTTCAGTTCCGGTTGCAGTGCTTCCCAGCCGTGTGCCGCCAGGACGACTGAGTACGCGGGCGTAGAGGCATAGAAAGCAATTTGCGCGCGCGTCGCAGCGGTTGCAAGTTCGAACTGTTCTTCGGTATTTCCCGTCACGGTCATTATCGGCCAAGCAACTTCAAAACCGTCATGGGTTTTTCCTGCACGATCAAGACCTTCGTGCAGTGCCGGAATTGTGTACTCGCGTAAGAATCGCTCGGTCGAGAATGGGTGAACGAGGAACCCGTCGCCAACTTCTCCCGCTACGGCAGTCATCGCAGGTCCAACTCCCGCGATAAATATGCGAGGTAATCCATGAGGATTCGGCCCCGGATCGAAAAACGGAGTCATCAAAGTGTGGCTATAGAACGTGCCGCGAAAGTCGAGAGCCGTTCGCTCCTGCCAGGTCGTCCAAATGGCGCGGATCGCAAGAACGAATTCCCTCATACGTGCTGCGGGTGCGGACCATGGCATCGAGAAACGCCGCTCGATGTGAGGTTTTATTTGCGACCCAAGTCCCAAAATCGCACGACCGCGAGAGAGGGATTGTAGGTCCCAACTCAATTGCGCCAAGGTCATCGGACTGCGCGCGAATGCGATCGCGATCGCGGTCATAAGTTCGACGCGCTCAGTGTGTTCGGCAGCGAGAACTAACGGCAAGAAGGGATCGTGCGGTCCTTCGAATGTGTAGACCCCGTCGTAGCCAGACCTTTCGATCTCGAGTGCTGCAGTTGCGACTTGGTCGAGCCCAGCGGTGACTAGAGGTGCGTCTACCTTCACCCGTCGCTCAACAGGGCAATGCGATGGGCGGGGAATCTTTGGCGAGCACAGCTATGTACGGTTCAGGATCGCCGTCCCAGCCATATGAGCGCATCTGCGCGGTGGTGCGACGTCCGCACATCATTCGGGCCAACTCGAACGGTTCAGCCGTAACGGTCGCTCCCGGTTCGCCATCACCAGTCGAAAAAATAGTTTCACCAGCATTAAATTTCAATGGCGCGAGATCAGCGAAGTTCGCCGCACGAAGACCGATGTAGCCCTCAAGTGAAGCGAGTTCGGTCCCTAGATCGCGACCGCCCATGACTCCCAACGCCCCACGGATGTCTTGCTCGTGGTTCCACGCGTCGGCGACGCTCGCTTGTGCCATCACGCCACCAAACGCACGTATCCCATCCTCAAAGCCAGGCGAGCCTTGCGCCCATTCGTCAAGCATCTCGGTAATCGTCACATCGCGACGCGCGTCAACCTGAGCGGCTGTCCATCGGTCTTCACCGGCGCCGTCTAGGTTGCCGCTGCTCACGTCCGTTACTACGCCTACGAGGTGAGCCAGGGTGTCGTGAACTGACCAATCCGGGCAGGCCGGAACCCTTGTGACGGCTTCCTCCTGCGACAGATTGCGCACGAGGTTACTGAGGCGTTCTCGAACTGATGCATACATGAGTCCAATGTCTGTCATACCTGAACCGTACCGAAGATCGGTGGTGCCGCGGGTCTTGTGCGTCCTGCCTGGCAGATTTCCGACTTTGCGGGTCTACATTCTTGGCCCATGACAGACATGAAGCCTCGTAGTCGACAGGTAACCGACGGCATGGAACGCGCTCCGGCGCGCGCGATGTTGCGCGCGGTGGGCATGACCGACAATGACTGGGGTAAGTCCCAAATCGGTGTTGCTTCGAGTTGGAACGAGGTCACTCCTTGCAACTTGCCGCTCGACCGCTTGGCGAAGAAGGCCAAACTGGGAGTTCGTGACGCTGGCGGCTTTCCGCTCGAGTTCGTAACGATCGCAGTGAGCGATGGCATCTCGATGGGGCACGAAGGCATGCGCGGTTCCCTCGTAAGTCGCGAGATCATCGCGGACTCAGTTGAATGCGTTATGCACTCGGAGAGGTTCGACGGCCTGGTGTGCTTCGCGGGATGCGACAAGTCACTTCCGGGGATGTTGATGGCGATCGCGAGAGTCGATCTGCCGAGCGTGTTTGTTTATGGCGGTTCAATTCTTCCAGGGAAACATGGCGATGAAGCTATTGACATTGTCAGCGTCTTTGAAGCGGTAGGGGCCTGTGCCGCAGGCACTATCAGCGAAAATGAACTTGGAGAGATCGAACGCGCTGCTTGTCCAGGAGAAGGATCATGCGCAGGGATGTTCACAGCGAACACCATGGCGAGCGTTGGCGAAGCGCTCGGTATGAGTCTTCCAGGAAGCGCATCACCTGCGGCCGTCGATAGTCGCCGTGACGACATTGCCTTCGCCAGCGGACAGGCCGTCATGAACCTGTTGGAGATGGATCTGCGACCGAGCCAGATCATGACAAAACAAGCATTCGAAAACGCGATCGCAGTCGTTATGGCTCTTGGCGGCTCAACGAATGCTGTGCTGCATCTCCTAGCCATCGCTCACGAGGCCCGCGTGCCGCTGGAACTCGATGACTTCAACCGCATCGGTGCGCGCGTTCCACATATTGCTGATACCAAACCACACGGCAAGTACCACATGTTTGATATTGATCGAATCGGTGGTGTGCCGGTTGTGATGCGCGAACTTCTTGACGCCGGATTACTTCATGGAGATTGCCTAACGGTCACCGGCAAAACCATTGCGGAAAATATCCGCGAGCAGGACCCACCCGCACCGGATGGTGAAGTGATTCACCCGCTCTCTGCGCCGATCCACGCTCTCGGTGGAATAGCGGTGCTGCGCGGTTCACTTGCACCGCAAGGCGGCGTAGTAAAAATCGCGGGTATAGATGAGTTGCGCTTCGAAGGAACCGCGCGGGTCTTCGATGGAGAACAAGCAGCGATGGACGAAATCCTGGCCGGCAAGATCAAGGCCGGTGATGTTGTTGTGATTCGTTACGAAGGGCCAAAGGGGGGCCCGGGTATGCGAGAGATGCTTGCCGTCACCGGAGCGATGAAGGGCGCCGGTAGGGGTCTCGATGCAGCTTTGGTTACAGATGGTCGCTTCAGCGGTGGGACGCACGGCTTCTGTGTCGGGCATATAGCGCCTGAGGCGGTCGACGGGGGACCGATCGCTTTGGTATGCGACGGCGACCAAATTGTGATTGATGCCAGCGCCTTGTCAATTGATCTGCTCGTTGCTGAGGATGAGTTGGAGCGCCGCCGTGCAGCGTGGGTTGTTCCCGAGCCCCGCTATCCGACCGGTTTCTTGGCGAAGTACGCACGCCTTGCCCAAGGCGCCGAAATGGGCGCGGTTACTAACCTCTAAACAGGCGATTCCGCATTAGGGCTTGCGGAAGTGCTCAGGTTGGTGCATACTCCTAGGTGAATGTTTCGCTCCGCCGACCCCGTAGTAGTTACTTAGGCGTACGGCGATCAATCGCGTCCGTGCGCCACTGCCCCTCGCAAATGCGGGGGGTTTTTCAGTTGTTGACCCAATCGACATACGTCGTGATCCTCCGATAGGAGCCGCAAGAATGAAGCTCACCGGGGCCCAAGCCCTCATCAAGAGCCTTGAGATGGAAGGCACGGAGGTCATGTTTGGCCTCCCTGGCGGAGCGATTTTGCCCGTCTACGACCCGCTCATTGAGAGTTCGATACGGCACATCCTTGTACGGCATGAACAAGGCGCTGGCCACATGGCCGAGGGCTATGCGCACGCGACTGGAAGACCGGGCGTGGCGATGGTCACGAGTGGGCCTGCCGCTACGAACATCGTTACCCCCTTGGCTGACGCATATCTAGATTCCATTCCGTTGGTCGTCATTACGGGTCAGGTTCCGCTCTCGGTGATTGGAACGGACGCGTTCCAGGAGTGCGACACGATCGGCATCACGATGCCGGTGACAAAACACAACTGGCTCGTTACCGATCCACAGGAAATTCCGCGCATTGTGCGTGAGGCGTTTCATGTCGCGACAACGGGCCGCCCTGGTCCTGTGCTCATTGATTTTCCGAAAGACATTGCTAATCAGATGATGGATTGGGGATGGCCCGAACTTGTCGATCTTCCGGGATACAAACCAAATTTGAAGGGACACCCCAAGCAAATCAAAGACGCTGCGCGCCTAATGAGCGAGGCGAAGCGTCCGGTGATTTATGCAGGAGGGGGGATCCTGAAGGCTCGTGCAGCCGAGGCCCTTTTGGAGCTAGCCGAACTAACCGGTATTCCCGTTGTAACGACTCTGATGGCGCGAGGCGCGTTCCCGGATCGACACGAACTGTGCCTTGGGATGCCAGGCATGCACGGCAACTACACAGCGATTACCGCAATACAGCGATCCGATCTCTTGATCGCACTCGGTTCGCGCTTCGATGATCGCGTGACAGGCAAGGTCGACGGTTTCGCGCCGGATGCGAAGATCATTCACGTCGACATTGACCCAGCGGAACTTGGCAAAGTGCGCCGTCCAGATGTGCCGATCGTCGGCGATTGCAAGAACATCATTGAACGTCTGGTCAAAGCAGTAGTGGCCGATCGCGCCAAGCACGATTGGGCTGACATCTCGCCCTGGATGGAAACCGTTAGGGGGTGGCAACGAGACTTTCCGCTGCAGTACGAGCAGTTCGAGGACGGTCCATTGAAACCACAGTTCTGCATTGAAGCGATTCGCGATCACACTCCGACGGACACGATCGTCGCGAGTGGCGTTGGCCAACACCAGATGTGGACGAGCCAGCACTGGCGTTTCGATCACCCCTACACCTGGGTCAACTCTGGCGGACTCGGCACGATGGGATTTGCTATCCCCGCCGCTATCGGAGCGAAGGTTGGTAGACCCGATCGCACGGTTTGGGCGATCGACGGCGACGGGTGTTTTCAGATGACAGCGCAGGAACTTGTCACCGCTAGTGCCGAACGCATCCCGATCAAAGTCGCGATCCTCAACAATGCGTACCTGGGGATGGTTCGTCAGTGGCAGCACCTCTTTTACGAAGAGCGCTATAGCGAGGTCTATTTGTCACCAGACCTTCCCGACTACGTGAAGTGGGCTGAGGCGATGGGTTGCATAGCCTTCCGCGTCGATTCGCCTGAAGACGTTGTTCCAACAATTGAAAAAGCGAACGAGATTGACGATCGGCCCGTAGTGATCGACTTTCGTACCGATGCTTCGGAGAACGTGTATCCGATGGTTCCTGTGGGGCACAGCAACGATGACGTCATCGTTGGGCCTCCCGCTGGCGAAGGAAGTAGATAACCATGGAACAAGGGACGCATCACATTTTGAGTGTGTTGGTTGAAAACAAGTTCGGTGTCTTGACGCGCGTCGCTGGACTGTTCGCGCGCCGCGGTTACAACATCTTCTCGTTGGCGGTGAGTCCTACAGAGGACGAACGGTATTCACGCATGACGATCCTTGTCGATGGAGAGAGCGCGCCCATCGAACAGGTGACAAGACAACTCAACAAGTTGATTCCAGTGATCAGCATCTCGGAACTCTCGGCCGCAGATGCCGTCGAGCGAGAACTCATGCTCGTAACCATCGTTGCCGGTCAGGATGCTCGTTCCCAGGCAACGGAGTTAGCGGCGATCTTCGAGGCCAAGATTCTTGATGTTGGTTACGAATCCATGACTTTGATGGTCGCAGGTCAACCCGAGAAACTTGACGCGATGACGGACCTCCTCGAGCCATTCGGTATCGTCGAGTTGCAAAGGACCGGGAGGATCGCTTTGCCAAAGCTTTCTCGCCAATCTTCGAAATTGCGGGTTGTGAAGCCCGGATCAGCCTGAGTTCAACTGAACGGGCCCAACCAATAAAGGAATCTCGATGCCAGCCACGATTTATTACGACGATGCAGCAGATCTCGGAATCCTCGACGGCAAGACCGTCGCTGTGCTCGGGTACGGATCGCAGGGACATGCGCACGCATTGAACCTTGCGAACTCTGGCGTGGATGTGATCGTTGGTTTGCGCGAGGGGTCGGGAAGCGTGGCCAAGGCCGAGGCCGCAGGACTAACGGTGCTGACCATGCCAGAGGCGGTTCAGGCAGCAGATGTCATCATGATTCTTCTACCCGACACGGAACAGAAGCGGGCGTACGAGGCAGACATCGCGCCGAACCTTTCCGCTGGCAACTCGATTGCATTCGCGCACGGCTTCAACATTCACTTCGATCAAATCCATCCGCCAGAAGATGTCGATGTGTGGATGATCGCTCCGAAGGGTCCCGGTCACCTAGTGCGCCGCACATACGAAGAAGGCGGAGGCGTGCCTGCCCTCGTCGCGATTGCACAGGACGCATCGGGGAGCGCTCGCGCAACAGCGCTCGCATATGCGAAGGGAATCGGCGCAACTCGTGCAGGAGTTCTAGACACGACCTTCCAGGAAGAAACTGAAACCGATCTGTTCGGTGAGCAAGTCGTGTTGTGTGGCGGGCTTGTAGAACTGATTCGCAATGGTTTTGAGACGCTGGTCGAAGCTGGTTATCAACCGGAGTCGGCGTACTTCGAGACACTGCATGAAGTGAAACTCATTGTTGACCTCATCTATGAGGGTGGAATCGCCAACATGCGCTACTCCATCTCCGACACTGCGGAATACGGCGACATGACGCGTGGCCCGCGGGTTGTTAACTCGGCTACCAAGGCCGAAATGAAGAAGATCCTGGGTGAAATTCAGAGCGGCGAGTTCGCGCAAGAGTGGATTGCCGAGAATGAGGCCGGGCGTCCAAACTTCAAGAAGTTGCAGGCTGAGGCCCGTACGCACCAAATCGAGACGGTCGGTGCGGATTTGAGAGCGATGATGCCGTGGATCGCAGCGGGCAAGGCAAAGCCCCAAGATGTCTCTGGCGGCTAGAACTCGGCGGTGATCGCTGTAGCGGCTCTCGTCGGATACCTACTAGGGACGTTTCCTTCTGCCGACATAGCTGCTCACCTGGCCACCCGTGGCCGTACGAGTATTCGGAACAAGGGGAGTGGAAACCCTGGGTCGCTAAACACTTTGAAGGTGCTTGGTGTCCGCTGGGGCGCGTTCGTACTGGTTCTAGATGTGGGTAAGGGTCTTGCGGCTGGGTTTGCTGGGATGGCGATCGCCGGAGATGCTGGTGCATACATAGGCGCGACGGCCGCGATCGCTGGTCATGTCTTCCCAGTGTGGACGAGGTTCCGCGGCGGGAAAGGAGTGGCGACTTCTGCAGGTGCGTGCCTCGCAACCTTTCCTGGGTTCTTTCCGGTCGATTTCGTAGTGGTATTGCTCGGTGCACTCCGATCGCGCCAAGCCGAACGCAGCAGCCGCATCGCGTGCGCGATTTGGGTTACATCGGCGGCACTCTGGTGGCGAATGGATTGGCCGAATCTCTGGGGGCCGGCACCGGGTCCGGGCATGCTCGCGTCTGCGGTCGTGGG
>CAMBEL010000002.1 GCA_945865605.1 Bifidobacterium breve | reverse complement strand
CGACTGATGATGTGCGGAGATGTGCTCAATGCGCCAGCAGCCGCTCCGGCAACCGCTGGCGGTGCCTCTACCGCTACGAGGTCGACGGCGCTTGCCGAACCCTCAATCAGTTTGATGCGCAGACCTCTTACATCACCGACCCAAACCGGCTCACTCACGTGTTCGTCGGTAGCTGAGCGATTCGCTTCGTTCGTTTTTAGGTCAGCGCCAGTATCTTGCCTACCAACACTCGCAACCGCTTCCCACCCTGACTTGCCGCGAACTTCGATGGCGAATAGCGCTTGACTATCGCCCTTCCAGCGCACTCCGACGAGATCTGTTGTGCTTGCTTTATTCGATACATCCTTTGTCCATCCTGCCCGAACGCGTGACCTCGCCGAGGTGAGTAACTCTTCGTTCAACGTGGTGCCAACTTCAGGAGGAGCGACGCTAACGGCCGGCAGTGCAGTCACCACAACAGTCGCCAAGAATCCGGCTGCAATTGTCGTTGTGAACCTGTGGCGCAACTTCACAACGAGGCCCTCATGTATAACAAAAGAAAATACGGGGAGGAACCGTTCACAAGATCAAGTAGACGCCGTCGTTCCGCACTACAGCAATAAGGTTGTTGGCGAGCCATACAACACCGCGGAAGCGATCAGCGGTGTAGTACTGCGGATTCATTCGGTTTGTGGCGTTACCGAGACCGTGTACGCCGCCAAATCCATCCAACACAACATATCCCCCGGGAGTTATCACTATGTCGCGGGCGATATCCCAACCGAAGTAGATCGCGCCATAGGTCGTTGCAGTACCCAGCGGCCAAACGCCACCAAATCCATCCAGGAGCAAGGCTCCGCGACCATCAGGCGTAATCGCTATCGACCTTGCGATGTCCCAACCAGGCCAGTAGGGACCAGCGATGCGCGGGGCTGTACCCAGAGAATGGATCCCTCCCCACGCGTCCATCATCAGTAAGCCCTGTCCGTCGGGCGTTATCGCTATCGACCTTGCGATGTCCCAACCAGGCCAATAGGGACCCCATAGCGATCCCATAGTCGAGGTTGCAGCCGATCCAAATTTGTGGAGCCCGCCATAACCGTCAAGGACGATGTACCCCAGTCCGTCTGGCATTACCGCAACGTCACGCGCAATATCAAATGGGAAAATTGGGTTGCCGTAACCGGCCGCTCCGTAGGCCTTTATGGCCCCTGTCCCGCCCACCACAATGGCTCCACCTAAAGGCGAACTCGCGACCGCCCTGGCCGGAGCCCGAAGTGCGGCGGGACATTGCACTGCCTGCGAACGACCGAACCCGAGCGCGTCCGGTGGGCAGACACCTTGGAACCCGTTATACGTCAACATCTTGTTATAGATGCCCAGCACGGTTGACGCATAACTCGTAGAGGTCGCCCAGTTCCCGTTCCCCATGTGGCTCCAACTCGGAGCGCGTCCCTTAGCGAAGAAGGTGTCGAAATTACGCGCAGCTACCACGGGGTCAAGGGATGTCGGTGCGTACCACTGAGGGACGGCAGGGCTGGCCAAGCCGACGGCGCGAGAGGTGATATCCGCGTAGTTCTTGAGGTGTTGGATTTGAGCGCGTATCCCGATTTGGGTTGAGGGAAACTGCCGGCCGGTCGTACAACTGTCGCATGCTCCCATGCCGGCGTAGTTGTAGTTCTCTGGGCGCACCATGCTCCCAACAAATCCGAAGTAACCAGTTTCGACAACGGATTGAGCGAACGCGATATCGCCGCGCACATTTTCGTAACTTCCTTCATTCACATAATGCGTGGCAAGTAGTTCTACCGACATAGGAACCAATGCCGTCTTACCGGTGGAGGCGAACCACCGCGCAATCTGTTGCGGCGTAAGCGTCGATGGGCCTTGGACGCTTGTTGTCGAAGCCGATGCCGGGCGATCCGTGTCAGCAACCAACCCGAATCCAGTGCTAACCGTCACCAGTGCCAAGCACACGAGTGCGCGCGCCAGAGAGCGGCGAGGCTGGTGGGTGCGTTTATTCATTGGGTAATCATCGGCCGATCGGGTCGAATAGTTAAGGAAGCAGCCGTTTACCCTATAAGGGCTGGTCAACCAACTACCGCATACCCCCCTTCGACACGAGCCAGACCTCTCGCGTGGCCCCTTAGCGAATAAGCGGCGTTTTCTTTCACATTCGGTGCGTCTCCGGTCACGTGGACCCCGCCATAGCCATCCAAAACGGCATATCCGCTGCCCGAGGATGAGACGTCCAGATCGCGAGCGATGTCCCATCCACGCCAATAACCAGCGTTACCGCTGCGGGCATCACCAGCGACGTGCACTCCCCCGAAACCGTCAAGTACGAATAACCCACGCCCCGAAGGCGTGAACGCCACTGCGCGAGCGATATCCCACCCGCCCCAATAACCGGGTTGGAAGCTAGGGAGGTTGCCTGCACGATGTATTCCTCCCCATCCATCCATAACCACGTAACCATTGCCATCAGGACTCATTGCGATATCGCGAGCGATATCCCACCCACCCCAATACGGGCCGCCTGCGCGTCCAATCGCTCCCTCTCGCGCGGACCCGAATTTGTGCACACCTCCGAAGCCATCAAGCACTAAGTACCCGAGTCCGTCCGGCATGACGGCAATACCTCGAGCGATATCCCAACCGAACTTTGGTGCCCCCAGATACGGCGCGCCTCCGTTGGCTCGTATCCCTCCGCGACCGTCGAGTACGTAATAACCGCCCTTCGGGTTCGCCGCCGTCCTTCGTCCGGCCGCAGACGCCACGACACCCGTGCCAGGGTTTGGTTGGTACATGGACGCGCTCGACAACATGGTGTTCTTGAATGAAACGTATGACTGCTTGGCGCTCCAATCGCGACGCAACATCCCGAGATTCTGCTCCCACGACGCGAGGTTGTTTCCAGAGTCGCGGTGCTGGAACCACAGCAACGGCCCCGTGAACTGCGCGAAGGTTGTGTTCCATCCCGCGTAGTAGTCACGCAGCCATTGCGCCTGCTTGGCTTCATCAAGAGCCATCGTTCCGTCTGTACCCGTCGGTGCACCTGCTTCGGTGCCCCAAATCTTCTTGGCGCCGTCGCCGTTCGCAAGCATCACGTCGTAGATCGTCTGCGTTTGGGTGAACGCGTTCCACCAGCGCGCATCCAACGGATTGGTCGGGAAAGAATACGGGTGGTGACCGACCGCATCGAAGAATCCCCTACCGCCGCGCGCATATATACCTTTGATCCATGTGACGGGGTGGATCTCGCTCCCGTCTTGAGCGTCGGGTGCAGGCGAAGTACCGCCTGTGATCACAGTTGCTCCAGGGTCAGCCTGCTTGACGGCGGGGTATGCGGCCTTTAGAAGTTCGGTATACCGATCCAAGTTTGGCTTCGGCTGTGCGAATGGTTGGTGGTTTGGCTCATTCCAGATCTCCCAAACAGAAATCGATCCTCGCAACCATGCGTTTGAACTGTTGGCGCCGTACCTCTCGACCGCAGCACGAATGAAGTTCGCGTAGTCCTGTGGGTTGGACGGCAAGCAGTGTGTCGATCCTGCCGGGCAATCACTCGGCCGCGCCCACAGCGGGCTGTACGCGACGCCAGCAATTATTGATAGGCCGCGCGCGCGCGCATTCAGAACTAGTCGGTCAGTCGCGTGATGCCAGTTCCAGACGTTCGGGCCTCCGTGTTGGATGTGGTTCCAGTCAACATCGAAGCGAATCCACTTGGCGCCTGCCGCAGCGATGGCGTCGAGGTCGCGAAGTTGATCCGCGTCACTCTCCCAAAGTATTTCGCTGCCCGTCGCAATACCAGCGCGCGCAGCTGCATCAGTCTGCAAAGGCTCCGCTCCTGCAACCGAACCCGTGCCAATATTTACGAGAGCAGCAGCGGCCCAGGCCGTGGTAACGATCAATAGCGCGATCCCGCGGCGATGCCGCATCCGGTCCTCCATCGGTACTCAACCCGATGGAAGATGTCGGCCACTAAGCGCGGTGACTTTAGGAATGTCGCAAACGACTCACATAACAACTAGACGCCGCAGCCTACGAAAGGCCGCGACGTCTAGTCAGTTATTGCGTATGTGTTGTTCAGGCTGTAACGCGATTACGGCGTGAGTGACGAACCATCACCACTCCAGCTAACGCAGCACCGACACCGATCAACGCAAGTCCCGTCACGTCTCCACCAGTTAGTGGCAACGTGGACCTACTTGCAGTTGCACCGGCGACTTGCGACCCAGCGGCAGCAGCAGTCGTTGGAACCGTTGGTTCTGGGTAAGGCGCTGCGAACGCCGCTGCAGGAGCAAGCGCTCCAAGGACGATGCCGGAAGCGGCTACGACCTTGAGGGCCCTACCTGTGTACTTCGTTTTGTTACTCATCAATTTCCCCTCCACACCTGGCGGCTCCGCCATCGGTTGTTCACTTAGTGTAGCCATGTTGACCGGAAGGTGCAACCCCCACCAAAACGCTAATTTTGGGACCTTTATTAACGCAATCCGAGCAAAATTCGGTACCCAGGCCACTCTCTGTGGCTACAAATTAATCGTTCGCGGACCATTATCGTCCCACGTTTTCCCACTGGCGGTCCAGTGCACTGCGGGGTACCGCGCCGAGGGTTCAATGCGGATTGTCTCATACCCGTTAGGCACCGTAAACCGCAGTATGTATGACTTTTTCTCACCGCGAAGGAGACCGACCGAGATGCCTGCCACCCTCGTACTCGCGTCTAATCCGGATACCACAAGCTCGCCTCCACCCTCGATCGAGATGTCGCGAGAGACCTTCGGAATGGAGGCTGAGAGGATGCCGCGGTACTCGCCTTCAACGAACGATGGGTCATACGGACCAATTACATAACTGGGGAGTCCCATCGGCGCCTGGTCCTCGAGCGTCACGACCACCGATACCTCTGTTCCGCCCTTGACTCTGCGGTGGGTGAGGTCCGATGTCACCGGCAGGAACTGATCGAGTTTGTTGCCAGAGAGATTCGCTACACCAATCAGCAGCGAGTTATTTGACAAGCGACCGGAGATGCCCGCTCCTTCCCATGCGCGTTGTTGTTTGGCGATAGACGACCACGCGAGAACATGGCGCCCTTGAGAAGCGCGCCGCAACTGTTCAACGAGCTCCGCTGTGTCCCACTCGGTTGCATCCAACTTGGCGACGACCGCTCGCGCAACCGCGCTACTTCTCTCTCGTCGGGCCGCTTGCCCCAACATCCACAAAGAACCGTCTCCATTGCGTGCGTAATCAACGTACTGAGTTAACAGCAACTCTTTAACCACGTTCTTGCTCGTAATTGTTTTTCCTTCGACCTCCACAGGCCCAACAACAGCCAGAAGGCTCTTCAGCGCGATCGGGTCTAATGCAATAACACCATCGACAGCTTCTCCCGTCTTCGCCTGCCACATCTTCGCCGCCAGTTCTGCATTCGCATTGAACTGTGGAGACATCGACAAGTATCGCCATTCCGCGCTCGGATCAAGCCATCCCCATCGCGCTTGTAGGTCGCCCTCAACAGGGACTAACCCATTGGGCAAAGTCAACGAAGCTGTCTCCGTCATTGGACCCAGATCGAAACGGCCATCCTGCATCGACATCACACCGGCAGATAGCAACATCCCTGATCCGATTCGCATCTCTGCATTGTTCGCCGCAAGCACCAAATACTTCGATGGACCTCGGCTCATCGCTGCAATCCCGGTAGCAGCGTCGTCGACGTCAGCCATTCCATCGCGTACGTCGCCAAGCCGTGCAGATAGTTCGGCGCGCGCGTCCGCGAGCGGACCAACAAGTGCGTTCGAAGGACCTAACGAAATCGTGGATAGCCCTGAACGCGCCTCATGCGCGACTCCGCCGAGTTGTTCCAGCAACTCAACGCGATCGGATCCAACCCGGGTCGGCTGATCGAGCAGGTTTGATGACTTCTCCATCGTTGTCACCCCGGCACCAACTACCTGCGCAGCGGACGAGGTGAGCGCACGAACTGAACGCACTTGGCGCCCCACCATCGGCAAAATTTGGAATGGAGCGATAATCGGCGACCCTGCGGCATCAGCCGCAGCATCCAGTTCGCGTTGAGCCGAATGCAATTCGTCTAGTCCGTCGCCGCGGATCAGTTCCGCTGGTCCAAGGCTTTGCTTCGCTTCACGAAGGAGATCAATTCCCCGAGTCGCACGTTTCTGTGCCTCAAAAAGTTGAAGACCCGCTAACGCCGCCCACAACAAAACGACCGCCAGGCCACCGAACAGGACGAAGCGAGTTACGCGAGAGCGTTTCGCTCGCGAGACGGTGTCGGTCTCGGTCGTCGATTTACTGGAGGAGGTTTCGTCATGCATGTGCGACAAATCGTACGGCTTCATCATGCAAACTTCGGCGCGACCGGCATCCTCCCTAAGGGATTAAGTGTCGGAATCACGTTGTGCGACTGACACCTGGCCTGGCTCGCAGTCATTAAACAGTGAGCAGTATGGGCAGAGGCCGTTAGGGGTGCGACGCAGTTCATCTTTACGTTGCTTCCGTACCCGGTGATATATCTCGATGCCATCGAGGACCCTACGCACCTCGGACCGCAGAAGATCTTCGGTCACGTCGAGCCAATGACACTGACCAGAATCGAGGTAGTAGACCGCGATCCGAAATGGGGGAACCGAGCTTCTCAGCGTTTCGAGAAGTGCATAAAACCGAACGTCGTAGAGATTGTCATGTCGCTCGAAACCGGTCTTCAGGTCGGCGATGAACACACCCGCGGCGCCGTCTCGCTGGTTCCCGATGGCTAGATCTACCTTGCCGCTCAGACGAATCAACCCTCCACTGAAACTCGCTGCGATCCGGCTCTCGACGCGTGGGTTCCAGGCCCGCTTCAACCGTGGCCAATCTGTTGCGAACTTGATCACCATGTCGGCTACTTCAGAACACAGTTCGGCGCGTTTTCCTGCACCCATCGACTGGACAAACTCGCCCGCAGAGTCTCCACCGGGATCTTCAATGAGGTCTCCGAATAGGCCATGCACCGCGTCTAGCGGAGTTAGCTCGTAATCCGACCCGATTAACCGTTGCATAGACCGGTGAGCGAGCGTGCCACGAGCGATAGCGCTGTTCATCTCGAACACCCCATGATCGCGTGCATACAACAAGCCTTCGCACGTCTGCGCATCCTTTAATTTTTGCTTGCTCACGAACAGTTGATCTTGAGGTTCCAACGCCGCCGCGATGGGAGCGAGAGACGTTTCAAGTTCACCGCGCAATTCTTCAGCCAGGCCCAGATCAAAGACGGGACGATCTCCGCCAGGATCGAGTATCTGGTCACGAACCTCAATTTGTTTCGCGGTGAGCGCAACCTCGGCCATCACGTGACCCTATCGATATGAGGCGACCAATTCAGTCGGAGGTTCGGGGATCCGGATACCCGGAGCCTCGTCGGTATGCTCCTCGGCTCATGTCCATTTCCCCGCGAATGCCGGTGATCGTCGGCGTCGGTCAGATATCGCAACGACACAAAGATCCAGAACTCAGCCTCGAACCCGTTGACCTGCTCGCCGAAGCGGCGCGACTGGCCGACGCAGATACCGGTTCATCAAGATCACTAGTCTCGAATGCCGACACCGTAGCGGTCGTGGACATTCTTTCTTGGAAGTATCTCGACCCATCTGCCCTGTTGGGCAGCAGGCTTGGGATAACGCCGAAACATGCGATTACGACAACGGTTGGTGGCAATAGCCCACAGATGCTCGTGAACCAACTGGCCGTAGGAATCCAGCTGGGGGAATACGACACGGTGTTGGTGGGTGGGGTCGAGTGCATGAATACACGTTTGCGAGCAATGCGCGCCGATCCCAAAGTTTGGCTCCCTTGGCATTCCGCCGACGACGCGCCGTGCGCAGACGTTCGCGGCGACGGACGACCGGGGTCAAGCCAGTTCGAGATGGCACATCACGCGCTCGCACCAACACAGGTATATCCACTATTCGAGACCGCTTGCCGCGCGGCGCTAGGCCACGATATTGCGACACACCAAAATCACATTGGCCAACTTTGGTCGCACTTCTCGGAAGTCGCGTCGCTAAATCCCAATGCATCCTCCGGTTCTCCATATTCGTCGAACGACATCACACAGATCTCTCCGAAAAATCGGATGGTTGCGTTCCCATACACAAAACGCATGTGCGCCAACATCGATGTGGACCAAGCGGCAGCGTTGTTGCTCTGTTCGTACGAGGCTGCACAATCAGCCGGAGTACCGGACTCTCAAATGGTCTTCCCGTTAGCTGGCGCCGATGCACATGATCACTATTTTTTCTCTGAGCGCGACTCACTTGCGGAGTCCACCGCGATCGGAATCGCGGCCAGGGCTGCTCTCGAAGCTGCAGGAACTTGTCTCGATGACATCAGCAGGTTCGACCTCTACTCCTGTTTCCCGTCGGCGGTGCAAGCAGCGCTTTCGTCGCTCGATCTTTCTGGTCCAGAGGGCGGTGACACGCGGCCGTTAACCGTGACCGGCGGTCTCGGTTTTGCAGGGGGCCCGGGCAACAACTACGTAACCCATTCCATTGCCGCCATGGTTGATGCCTGTCGCATGGATCCGGGATCAATCGGCATGGTGACTGCACTCGGCTGGTACGTGACTAAACACTCGATCGGGCTGTACTCAACAACTCCACCAAGCACAGAATTCAAGTTCGTCGATCAAGCGGTGACCCAGGACGCGGCCGACGCGTTGCCGCGTCGCCAAGTCACTGGGCCATTCGATGGCAAAGCCACAGTGGAAGCAACTTCCGTCGTGTTCGATCGCGACGGATCTACAAGTCTTGGAATCATTAGCGCCTTAGCCAACGATGGTCGACGCGCGCTCGCTATCAGCCACGACCGTGATTACCTCGATTCCATGTGCGCAGAAGCATGGGAAGGCCGCGAAATTGCAATGCGTGCCGATGGCGTCACGAACAATCTCGTCTGACATGCCTACCTTGACCCCGAGTCGCTCTCAAATATTGTGGTGGGGGATAACTCGCAGGTGCGCGCGTTGTGGGGCAGGAAAACTATTCAGTAATTACTTCCACATGGTTCCCGACTGTCCCCAATGTGCTCTTCACTTCGAGCGCGAAAACGGGTACTTCACCGGTGCGCTCGCTATCAACATCATGGCAACCGGCGGGTTGTTCACTATCGTCTTTATAGCCCTACTCGCCGCGACCATCCCTGAAATTCCCGTGGTCCCCATATTGGTGGTTGTCATTCCGATCGCACTGCTAGGCCCGATTCTTTACTATCCATTCTCGAAGACCGTCTGGGTGGCAGTGGATCGCGCTTACCTCCAACGCCTAGACGCGAGCGAGCGTTTTGACGAAGGAATCTGAGCGTCAATCGCGCCAGTTGCAAGGCGCCGCTAATAGGTGAGGCGCGCTACTAGTACGCGGTCTCGTCCGACGAGGTCTTTGATTACGAATGCCTCGACGAACCCTGCGTCTAGAGCCAGCGCGATCGCGGCACTCGCTTGAGTGGCTCCGATCTCGACTACAAGGCTTCCTTCGGGCGCCAACCAAGATGGTGCTTCGCCGACAACTACCTCGATCGCTTCGAGTCCCGTGGGTCCGCTTACGAGCGCGCTCACAGGTTCCCACGAAGCCACCTCAAGCGGCAGTGTTTCGTATTCAGCCTCAGAAACATACGGAGGATTCGATGTCACGACTAACAACGAGCCCCTCAATGCATCCGGAAGTGCAGAGAACCATGAACCGATCCCCAAACGAACGCGCGTGGCCGCAACTCCCGCGACGTTGGCTCGCGCGACAGCGAGCGCACCTTCGCTTACGTCGGTAGCCCAAATCTCAGCATCCGGAAGCGCCGCCGCAAGCGCGAGCGCAATCGCACCGGAACCCGTTCCAAGGTCGGCGACGGCGTACAC
The DNA here is from genome assembly GCA_945865605.1 of Bifidobacterium breve. Classification (GTDB taxonomy): domain Bacteria; phylum Actinomycetota; class Acidimicrobiia; order IMCC26256; family JAENVU01; genus SHUZ01. Next base: position 82,324 of record CAMBEL010000002.1, on the reverse strand, counting down.
CGTTAAATTACCGCTCCATGCATCAGTTGCATCCGTTGGGCCTACTCGTCCACCGCATCTCCGGACTTCCGCTATCGCGACCTGAGCCACAACTTCGGTCTCGGGTCTCGGAATGAGCACCCGACGATCTACAGATATGTCGATCCCGCAGAACGACCACGATCCGAGCACATATTGCAACGGTTCTCCAGATGCACGGCGCTCCACGAGCAATTGCAGCGCTGATACCGCACGCCGTGAGGCACCCTCTGATGCGTGCGCGAGTTGTTGAGACGCGTCCATGCCCGAAACTTCTTCAACGAGCCATTGCGCCTCGGTCGAAGGACGTTCGACTCCAATCGCGGTCAGCGCGATTTCCGTGTCGGATCGCAACCTGGACCAACTTGGTATGTCGTTCAGTTGTCTCTGCCTTCAAGTTGTCGGCGACGCTCGTCTGCAAGCAGTTCATCGACAATCTCGTCGAGGTCGCCAGCCAAGATGCCATCGAGATTGTGAAGCGTGAGTCCGATTCGGTGGTCAGTTACTCGGTTCTCCTTGAAGTTATATGTTCGAATCTTTTCAGATCTTCCACCGCTGCCAACCTGATTGCGCCGCGTGTCGGCGACCTCGCTCGCCTGGCGATCGCTCTCGATCTGCGCCAAGCGCGACCGGAGAATACGCAGCGCCTTCTCTTTGTTTTGGAGTTGGCTCTTCTCGTCTTGGCACGTAACGACTAATCCTGTTGGCTTATGGGTAATCCTCACAGCAGAGTCAGTCGTGTTTACAGATTGGCCTCCTGGACCTGTCGATCTGTAGACGTCGATCTCGAGATCGTTCGGATCTACCTGCACATCAATTTCTTCAGCTTCGGGCAACACCGCGACAGTCGCCGCGCTCGTATGAATTCGCCCTTGGCTTTCGGTCAATGGCACCCGCTGTACACGGTGCGGGCCTCCCTCGTGTTTCAATCGACTCCAAGCATCGGGTCCACGCAGCACGAACGAAACTTCACGGATGCCGCCCATATCCGATGGCTGGCTCGCCAACATCTCAAGCTTCCATTTTCGGATTTCTGCGTAGCGCTCATACATACGCAATAAATCACTCGCCCAGATATTTGCTTCTTCGCCACCCTCGGCGCCCCGTATCTCAACGACCACGTTCTTGCCGTCGTTTGGATCCTTAGGAACCAACAACTCCTTGAGGACGGCATCGATCTCGGCCATGCGAGTGGTTTTCGTTTCTATCTCTACCCGCAGATATTCACGCATGTCAACGTCTTCTTCGCCTGCAATCATCGCCCGGGCTTCGGCAAGTTCGACCGAAATACTTCGATGTTCGCGGTAGGCCTCGACGACCGGTTGTAACTCCGAGAAACGCCTGCCTGCTTCGGCCGATGCGCGTTGATCCCCCGCCGCGTAGATCTCCGACAGTTGCGATTCAAGCTTGGCCAGTTCATCCTCTAAATCTGACAAGCGATCAAACATGGTCCGCCAAGGGTATCTGCCGACCCGCACCAATCAGCGAAGACCGCTCGAACCAGCCAGACCGCGCAAGAACCGTGGCGTGTAGGCCGTCAACCGATGAGATTGCGCATCTCGTCAGTTGGTCCCAATGCCGACTGCTCTGCAAAGTTGTCGAGCAAGGCGTGGAACTCATCCGAGCCAGCACGGTCTGCCATCGCCCTCGGAATGGCTGGAAACGAATAGTCGGCAACAGGAAGCGGCGGGTGGTCGCTTGCTGGCTTGCGCGCCATCACGGTTTCGATGATCGGCTCAAGGCGCTTCGCCTTCTCACGCGCTGCGCGTTCTTCGCGTTCAGCAAACTCGGGAAGAATCTTCGTACCGAACAACTCGAGACTCTCCATGATGTGTTCATGCCGATTGCGCCCGGCCTGAGAACAGAAGATCACCTGGTCGACTCCTGCTTCTTCGTAACGCAATAGGTACTCGCGTACCTGGTCTGGGGTGCCGATCGCTCCCCGCAATCCTCCGGTCCCATCTTCAACAACCTTGGCGCCGAGGCGAGCTTGATTGGTCGCGGCCGCGACGACTTGTTCCGGATCGAATCCGTGATCAGCGCGTCGCGCTTCATACTCGTCCCAGACGCTCGTGATGCCGGGTTCATGGCGACCGAACACGTAATAGTGCGCCAGCGAGTAGCCGAAGAAGTTTGCTCCCGTTATACCCCGTTCTAGAGCGACGTTCTCATCTTCGTGGCACATGAATGTGGTAACGGCAGCGACCTCTGCAGTGACAGTGTCGCCAATTGGTACGCCCTCGGCTTCGAGGGTCTTGTAATAATCGTCCACCCAGGTGCGAGCTTCCTCTGGGTCAACGAATGCGAACGCGAGAGCACCGATCGCCTTACGCGCAGCTAACAAGATCGTGTCGCGCCTACTGCACGCGACCCACAACGGTGGGTGAGGACGCTGAACTGGTTTCGGAACAACGTTGCGTGGTGGCATCGTGATGTAGTCGCCAGCATGTCCAGTGAATGGAGACTCGCTCAAGCATCGGATCGCTACCCGTAGACCCTCTTCCCACATCTCACGTTTCATTGTTGCGTCGACCCCGAAACCACCGAGTTCGGCCTCCGATGAACTCTCACCACTGCCGAAGTCCACGCGGCCATTCGATACCAAGTCGAGTGTGGCAATGCGCTCTGCGATGCGCGCAGGGTGATTAAAGGCTGGCGGCGTCTGAACTATGCCGTGACCAAGGCGCATGCGCTTCGTGCGTTGCGACACGGCGGCAAGAAAAACTTCGGGAGCGCTTGAGTGCGAGTACTCCTCAAGAAAGTGGTGTTCTACTGCCCAGACGTAATCAATGCCTAGCGCGTCGGCATATTCGACCTGGGTAAGCGCATCCTGAAACAGTTGTTGTTCGCTATCTGCCTCCCATGGACGCGGCAATTGGTGCTCATAGAACAGTCCGAACTTCACGCGTCGACTCAGCTAATGCTCGGGTTGATAACACCGAGCGCTTTGTAGTTCGCAAGAATCTCGTCACGTCGAGGATGGTCGATAAGCCCGGCCTCTACCTCTCGCAAAGCCAACGCCAGGCTTTCATCACGGCGCGTCCCTGTCGACTCCGCGATGCCTCTTTCCCAGAGGGTGCCGATGACTTCGGAGCCCGGAATGTTGTGGTGCTCCCCGACGAATGTTCTATCGCGCATCTCGGTTAGAGCAGTCCGCAAGTATTCAACGTGAGGTGCTTCGTCTTGCCGTATGTAAGACACGATTCGCGCTGCCTCACCGCTTCCTGCGACGAGGTTCGTGTCTGAAAGTAATTCCTCAGCCCACGCGAAAAGGTGTGCCGCAGATATCTCGATGAGGAGTAACCCGATCATTCTTTGGATCATCAACTCCGCGTCTAGGTCGATGCCAGGGAATACCTGCGCTTGTTGCTGTTGCCCTCGAATAGCCGCAGCATCCGGTACCGGCGCGCCCGGAGCGGATGTAACTCCTAAGCGAAAGAGCATGAGCTCGGTCATGTCCTGAACTTCTGGGTTCTCGAACGCGACATCTCGAGCAGCCCACCACATATCGCGATGGCCGTACTCGTCTTCCCAACCAGCTTCATCTCTCGCCTGTGCCTCAAAGAGTCCCCGGTCGAGATGCTCGATCGTCGTACCCGCTATCGACTCCACAAAGAACCGCTGCCGATCAGGAACATTCCACATACGCATCGCCGCGCCGAATCCCTCGACAGTTCCGATCCTCGTCAACTGAACAATAACTGGCGCTCGGACTCCCTCGGACAACAGAAACTTGGATTGAGCGACATTGGGCGAGGTTGGCGGCCACGTATCGAGCGGGACGTCTAAGAGGCTGGTGTTGAAGTCTGCGCTGTGTTGGGCTTGCCAAGCAGCGATAGCCGGATTGCGAAAATGCGTCCGAGGTGAACGGTACTGACCCGATTCATCGAACCCACCATGACACCGATGACCACCAACGATCAGCGGTTCCAGATTTGGTTCATCTGCCAGTAGTTCAGTCTCGGTCCAACTCGTTTGTAACAGCGACATGGCGAGCGGTGAACTACGCCTTGGTTTTGGACTTGGTCTTCGTCTTGGCGTAACGGCGTTCGAATCGCTCTACCCGTCCACCTGTGTCCACCAACTTTTGCTTACCGGTGTAGAACGGATGACACTCCGAGCAAAGTTCTACGCGCAGTTCCGAAACTGTCGACCGCGTCACGAACTCATTGCCGCATGAGCAGTGCACTTTGCAGTCGGTATAGGTGGGGTGAATCTCTGTCTTCATAATCAGTCCATCCTAGGGAGTATGCCGTAGCCGATACCAGGCGAAGAACGTAAACACTTGTTCATCAGCCGCCAGGAGCAGGGGTCTTGGCGATCTGGGCGAGAAACTCTTCATTGCTTTTGGTCGTTTTTAACTTGTCGATCAGTACCTCGAGGCCAGTGGCGGATGCACCGTCCTGAGCCAAAGCATTCAGCACTCGACGTAACTTCCAAACCTGAGCGAGTTCATTGCGATCAAACAAGAGCTCTTCGTGGCGTGTGCCCGAAGCGTTGACTTCGATCGCTGGATACAGGCGGCGTTCCGCGAGTTTTCGGTCTAGGCGAAGTTCCATGTTTCCGGTTCCCTTGAACTCCTCAAAGATTACCTCGTCCATTCGGCTGCCAGTCTCGATGAGCGCAGTCGCGATGATCGTTAGGGAGCCCCCCTCTTCAACATTTCGAGCCGCGCCGAAAAATCGTTTTGGTGGGTACAGCGCTGTCGAATCGACACCACCAGACAGGACCCGACCGGAGGTAGGCGCTGCGAGGTTGTAGGCGCGAGCGAGACGCGTTATCCCGTCAAGCACGATCACAACGTCCTTTCCTGTCTCCACAAGACGTTTCGCTCGCTCGATCGCCAGCTCGGCGACATGCGTATGTTCGTCTGATGGACGGTCGAAGGTGGAGGCAACAACTTCGCCGCGAGTGACATGACGACGCATGTCCGTAACTTCCTCTGGACGTTCGTCAACAAGCAACACCATGAGATGGACCTCTGGGTTATTGCGCTCTATCGCGGTAACGATTTGCTTCAGGATGGTTGTCTTACCGGCCTTCGGGGGCGACACGATAAGACCGCGCTGGCCCTTGCCTATCGGCGAGATGAGGTCGATGATCCGTCCCGTAAGTTCGAGTGGCGCATCGGTCAGCTCAAGTCTCAGCCGACTATCCGGGAACAAAGGCGTGAGATCTTCAAACCGGACCCTCGTGCCTAGTTCTTCTTGGTTGATGCCATTGACCTCGTCGGCACGCAGAAGCGCTGGATACTTCTCATTACTTGCCGGGAGTCGCGTCTCGCCTTTGATGAGATCGCCCTTCCGCAGAGCGAATCGGCGAACCTGAGAAGCCGACACATACACGTCGCTGCGACCGGCGAGATACCCACTGGTTCGTATGAATCCGTAACCCTCGTCGCGTAGATCCAACAGGCCTTCAACGGCAACCGGATCACCTGCTCCGTCTGTTGCTTCGCCGTCAGCGAGACGGTCCACTCGGTCGCGCCCACGTCGTCGTCGTCGGCGCGGAGCAGTTCGGTTTCCATCATCACCTGCTTGCCCGTCACCTGTTTGCCCGTAGCCAGCATCGCCGCCAGAAGAGATGTTGGTTGTTCCCGATGAGCCGCCTATTGATTCTTCATCGGCACTCGGCCGTCCGAGTTCCGCATCAACTGAGGCAGCACTACCAGTCGTTGGGCGACCCGACCGACGCGCAGCGCCCGACGACGTTGTTGTGTTCGCAGTCGTGCTTCGAGCATTGCGCGCAGTCGTTGCTCGGCCCGTCGAGGCACCATTGGTCGTGCCCGCTGCAGCGAGGATCGCGTCGACAAGGTCTGCTTTGCGCAACCTGGTCACACCCTTCACACCCATGGCACCTGCAATCGCGTGGAGTTCCTCGCGATCTTTGTCGTCAAGCATCGAGCGTTCTAGTTGCTCGGGGGGCATACGTTGCTCCTTGAATCGAGCCGATTCGCGCGAACGATGCCGCGCAAGCCAACTTCTAATCTGGTTCGGACCGAATCCGGTGGAACCCGGTTTGAAGCGGTGAGCTCTCGCAGAGGAGAGCCGGGCACCTGCACCTAGCGGAGATTCCGTAATGAATCCTAGGTGCTGCCGGGTGCGCCACCAATCATCAGGGACATCAGTTGGTGTCCAGGGACTATCGGTGCATCCGCTACGCCTGCCTCCGTATATAGCCCGCCAGCCCCGGGCCGTTGGCTGTCGAAGTAGAGATACGGAACCGGATCTGAGGTGTGGGTTCCAAGCCTCAGCGGCGTCGCGTGGTCTGGGAGCACCAACATTCGGAAGGCTCCGAAGTTCCCGAGAGTTCCCAATAATGGGCCAATAATTTCTGAGTCCCACGCCTCGAGCGACTCGACCTTGGCCGCGGCATTTTGCTGATGACCCGCTTCGTCGGTTGCCTCAACATGCAAAAGAAAAAAATCTCGATCGGCGAGCGACTCGATACATGCATCGCGTTGCGCTCCGTAATCGTTGTCAAACCCTGCCGTCGCTCCCGCTACATCCATGACCTCAATGCCACTAAGCACGCCAAGACCCCTGACTAGATCCACTGCCGAAGTGAGGCGACCTTCTACGCCGAACCTGTCAGCGAAGCGCGGCAATACCGGGCGCACGCCCTGGCCCCACAACCAGATCTGTGTAGCAGTCGATCCGACTTCACCTGCGGCTTCGGCCACGACCGCGCGTGAAGCATCCATAAGTTTGATCAGACGATCAGACGCTGGACCTTGGGGAAGCACGGCGTTTCTTCCGGTGAGGTCATGCGGAGGTGTGCACTCGGCATCCGCCCATTCGCGGGGCACAACCAGAAGGTGTCGGTATTCAACACCTGCATGAAAAGTGACACCTTCACGTCCGTTCCCGAGTGCCACATTGAGCGCGGCGATGATCGGTGCGCTCTGCTCACTCGATAGGTGGCCTGCAGCGAAATCGACCATCGTTCCATCGGCGCCGACGGTTACGAGATTGCATCGGTAAGCAACTTCGCCCGGCTCAAGGTGCACCCCCATAGCCGCGGCCTCAATCGGTGCGCGACCTGTATGAAATTCATTCGGGTCGTAACCGAGAATCGAAAGGTTTCCGACATCGCTCCCCGGTGGCAACCCATCCGGAATCACCGCCGCGCGGCCGACCAAGCTCTTGGCCGCGAGTGCCGAGAGGTGTGGCATCTTCGCAACTTCTAGAGGAGTGCGTCCGCCTAGACCATCGAAGGGCTCGTCTGCGCAACCATCGGGTACAAGAACCAGATATTTCACGACCCCGATCGTACGCGACCGGTAACCAACCGGCCTTGTCGGTACCGTGGGGCCGTGAGAAAACCTCGTGTCCTAACCATCGGCGTCGCGATCTGCTTAGCGACCGGGGCCGCAGCTGCAGGCTGCGCGACACGTGATGAAACGAAGCCCCCTCCAAATTCCAGGGGCGCGACCAGCACAAAGGCCGCACCGACTACAGATAACAACCGCCCTTTATCTGATCTTCGTGCGGCAAGATTTCGTCTAACCCCAGTCGCAGACATCGAAGATCCCACTGCGGCCGCCAACCGTGCTGGCGATTCAGCGATGTATGTCACACAACAATCTGGTCAGGTCTGGGCCATTCGCGACAACGCCCTAGATCCAACGCCGGTGCTCGACATACGCGGCGATGTCTCCTCAGGAGGTGAGCGCGGTTTGTTGGGACTCGACTTCTCTAATGACGGGTCAAAACTTTTTATCAACTACACGAACCGCGATGGACACACGCGCGTCGTTGAGTACGCGATGCGTAAAGACGGAACTGCCGACGCACGAACGCGACGTGAGATCATCGCAATCGCTCAACCCCAGGGCAACCACAACGGTGGCGGAATCGTTGTCGCCCCCGACGGCATGTTGTGGATCGGGATGGGTGATGGCGGGGCCGCTGGCGATCGAGGACCGGGGCACGCTCCAGAAGGGAATGGCCAGTCGCCGAAAACGCTGTTGGGGAAAATGCTCCGCATCGACCCGCGCGCGACGGCGACCACTCCCTATTCGATTCCACCCGATAACCCGTATACGGATGGAACGGCCCTGCCGGAAATTCGCGCGTTCGGTATGCGTAACCCATGGAAGTACTCGTTCGACCGCGCGACGGGCGACCTCTTCATCGCGGACGTCGGAGAAGCGTCTTGGGAGGAAATCAATCGCCTGCCTAAGTCACCTACGGGGCCAATCAACTTTGGTTGGCCGATACAGGAAGGCAAACACGCTTTCCGCGGTGATGATCCAGGGAACCTTGTGTTGCCTATCCTTGCGTACGCGCACACTGACGGTAGGTGCTCGATAAGTGGCGGCTATGTGTACCGTGGCACCAAGATTGAGAACCTCTATGGCGCGTACATCTACTCCGACTTTTGCGACGGCAAGATTCGCGCGACGCTAATAAATTCAGACGGAACTGCTGGCGACGAGGTCGACTTCGGATTAGAGGCTGGGAATGTCACTGGTTTCGGCGAAGACAATGCAGGAGAACTTTACGTCCTCTCGCTCAACCAAGGTGTGCTGCGCATAGACCCTGCATGACTTGCGATTTGTTCGCCTACTTCTCGGCGCGCCGAATCACCATCGCTGCCACGCGACGGGTAACACCCGATGGCATCAAACCGGTGAACGCTGCGACACCGGTGTTTAGGGCTCCCGGGACACACACCGCGCGCCCCCGGTCGTAGGCACGCAGCGCGATGGCAACTACTTCCTCTGCGCTCTGCCACAAGAAGTCCGGAACATCACCTGAGTCGATGTTCGCGTTGACTTGGAACTCTGTCCGCGTGAAGCCAGGGCACAACACCATGCACTTGACGCCAGTCCCTTTCAACTCTTCATGAGCCGCTTGGCTGAAGTTGTTCACATAAGCCTTCGTCGCACCGTAAGTTGCGTTGAGCGGATTCGGCTGAAACGCCGCTAGAGAAGCGACGTTGATCAAGCCGCCACTCCCACGCTCCACCATTGGCGCCAACGATGCTCTGCTTAGGCGCACGAGTGCAATGACGTTCAGAGATATTTCTTCTATCTCACGATCAATCTCTGACGCCACGAATCGACCCATCGTTGCGAATCCCGCGTTGTTCACCAACAGATCGATTGGTCGGGATGTGTCTGCGACGCGCTCCTCTACGACCCTTAGCTGGTCCGGATCAGTGAGATCAGCCGGGAGAACTTCAGCATCTCCGCCATTCGAACCCTTAAGTTCTTGGGCGAGTGCTTCCAACTTCACAACGTCGCGGGCAACCACGACGACGTTGTATCCCCTGGCCGCGAGTTCGACCGCGAATGCGCGGCCGATGCCGGTAGAGGCTCCGGTAACAAGAGCGGTCTTAGATGGTGACATTGAACTCCCCGATTGTTGGCAACCGTGCGTTCGAACGTCGAACGCTTCTTTTTGCCCTATATCCCTAATTCAGATGCGACTGCGTCGAGTGTTGCGTCGACCGGCTTCCCGATATTCACTTCCCCGATCGCAGTCTGAGGATCTTTCAGACCGTGTCCTGTGACTGTGCAGACCACACGTTCGCCTCGCGCCACGAGTCCGGACTCTGCGGCCTTCATCAATCCCGCTACTGAAGCCGCCGATGCTGGCTCGACGAACACACCTTCGGTTGTGGCCAATAATCGGTAGGCGGCGAGGATCTCGTCATCAGTGACACTTCCAATTGATCCGCCAGAAGCATCGCGAGCGCCGATGGCCTCTTGCCAACTCGCTGGATTGCCAATTCGTATAGCAGTAGCAATCGTCTCGGGGTTTGGAACCGGTTTGCCTAGGACTAACGGCGCAGCGCCAGCTGCCTGCCAACCCAACATACGCGGCAAACGCGGCAAACGCGTTGCGCTGCCAAGGTCCGCGTACTCCTTGTAGCCGCGCCAGTAGGCCGTGATGTTGCCCGCGTTGCCTACAGGTATGCAATGAACATCCGGAGCGTCACCGAGCACATCGACAACTTCAAAACTTGCCGTCTTCTGTCCCTCAATACGGTAGGGGTTAATCGAGTTAACGACCGTTGCTTCTCCAAGACCGCCGAGAGCTCGAACTATGTGCAACGCATCATCGAAGTTGCCCCGCACCTGAACAACCTTCGCCCCGTGGATCAAAGCCTGCGCGAGCTTCCCAAGTGCAATCTTTCCTTCGGGAACTACAACGCCGCACGTGATTCCTGCTCGCGCCGCGTATGCGGCTGCACTGGCGGACGTGTTTCCGGTCGAAGCACAAACTACGACCTTCGCTCCATCTTCGACAGCCTTAGTGATCGCCATCGTCATACCGCGATCTTTGAAGGAACCTGTTGGGTTGGCTCCCTCAATCTTGAGATACACGTCTAACCCAAGGTCTTCTGACAACCGGTCTGCATGAAGAAGCGGGGTTCCGCCTTCTAACAACGTCACAACCGCGGTCGTATCCGATACTGGGAGAAATTCTCGGTACGCCTCAATGACACCAGGCCACGGACTCCTCAACTGCGTCAAGACTCATCACCCAAAACTCGCAGCACACTGCCTACGCGCTTCACTGCTTCTACATCGCGTAGAGCGTGCACTGTTGCTCGAAGGTCGGCTTCACGCGCGAGGTGGGTGACAAATATCAGGCGCGCTCCATCGGAAGTAGATCGTTGCGTGACACCGTCGGCGTCTAGGCCGACCTGTTGCATCGACTTGATCGACACACCATGGGCACCAAACTGCTCGGCTATCGATGCGAGAACGCCGGGACGATCTGCCGCCTCTAGGGCTAGATAAAACTGGCTTCGAACTTCGTCAATCGGAACGATCGGCTTGCGCGCCAGAGTCCCAATCGTTGCACCGCGAGCGCCACTCGCAAGATTCTTCGCGGCATCGATGAGATCTCCCAAAACCGCGCTCGCGGTTGGGCCACCACCCGCTCCGCGCCCATACAACATCAGTTCACCAACGGCGTCTGCCTCAATGAATACCGCGTTGAATGACTCGCGTACCGAAGCTAGAGGATGCTTGCGCGGAACCATCGTTGGATGCACCCGTACCGCCACTCCCGCAGGACCTTCCTCGGCTACCGCCAACAACTTCACTACGTATCCGAGTTCAGTCGCCGAGGCGATGTCGGCATCGGTGAGGTCGCTAATACCTTCTCGGTAAACATCTCCTGCGACAACTCGCGCCCCAAACGCGATCCCAGCAATGATCGCGGCCTTCGCCGCGGCGTCGTACCCTTCAATATCTGCTGTTGGATCACGCTCGGCGTATCCAAGTGATTGCGCCTCAGCTAGTGCATCACTGAACGACGCTCCCGATTCGGTCATGCGCGTGAGGATGTAGTTCGTAGTTCCATTCACTATTCCCATGACACGCCGAATACGGTCGCCGGCCAAAGATTCGCGCAGTGGCCGAATCAGTGGGACACCCCCAGCGACGGATGCCTCGAATAGGAGATCCACTCCTGCTCCCTCGGCGGCTTCAAACAATTCGCGCCCAACATTCGCAATCAATTCTTTATTGGCAGTAACTACCGGTCGCCCAGTCTTGAGCGCCTCCAAAATGAGTTCGCGCGCTGGTTCAATGCCACCGATTAGTTCGACGACGATGTCGACATCTGGATCCCCAACGAGCTGGGCTCCATCATTGGTAAAGACCGATGCCGGGAGCGGAACGTCTCGCTCAAGCGCGAGATTGCGTACCGCTACGCGTGTGATCGCCAGCCGGACGCCGGTACGTGCCTCGATCGAGTCCTGGTGCTCCGCGATTAGCCGCACAAGAGCGGATCCCACGTGTCCGCAGCCGAGAAGCCCAACCTTCACGATATCTTCAGCCATAGTGTTTCAGTCTCGCGCACGCAGTTAGGTTGCCCCCCGAAGAACGGTCACTCCACATCAAGGCGTGTCAGATCATCTGGATTCTCGCGGCGTATCACGGCGCAAACGTTGCCTTCGCTGACGAATAGAACTGCCGGTCGCGGCACCTTGTTGTAGTTGCTCGCCATTGAGTATCCATACGCTCCGGTTACAGGAGTTACAAGGAGATCGCCGGGGCGAACGTCGGCCGGCAGGTGGGCATCGGGAACAACCACATCACCTTGCTCACAATGCTTCCCGGCGACCGATGCGGCTAGAGGTCGTTCTTGTTCAATACGGTCGGGCAAATATGCCTCGTAGCCAGCCCCGTACAACACCGGGCGTGGGTTGTCACTCATTCCGCCGTCGACCGCAATGTAGGTAGTCACACCGGGCACGTTCTTCACGGTGCCGACCCTGTAAATAGTGATAGCGGCAGAAGCGGCGATGGATCTGCCGGGTTCGACGACGACTCGCCTACCGGGCAATGCATCGTGAAGGACCTCGGCGTATTGCGCCACGCTCAGTTCTGGATCATCCGGCAGATAACGCGCACCAAGCCCTCCGCCAACATCGAGCGACGGCACCGGAGTTCCGATGGCCTTCTCTACGTTCGACGCGACTTTCTCCATGACGGCGGCCGCCTTCGCGTAAGAGTCAAGACGAAATACCTGGGAACCAATATGGCAGTGCAATCCACCGAAACTAAGGGTCTTCGATCCGGCAACGCGCTGAACCGCCTCCATAGCCGCACCGGTTGCGACGGAGAAACCGAACTTCGACCGCTCGGTGCCCGTTTCGACGTACTCGTGGGTATGCGCCTCAACTCCTGGGGTAACCCGAACCAGTACCTCTCCCGCATACCCAAGATTTTCTAACCGGTCCAGTTCATCATTTGAATCCGCGACGATGCATCCAACACCTGAATCTCGAGCCTGGGCGATCTCGTCGGAACTCTTGTTGTTGCCGTGAAACACAATCCGATCCGACGGGAAACCAGCCCGCAGCGCGACATGGAGTTCTCCCCCAGTCGACACGTCAAGACTTAAGTCTTCCTCGGCTACGAGACGAGCCATCGCTGCGCAGAGAAACGCCTTGCTTGCGTAAACAACATTGCCAGCACCGAAGTTCTCGACGTATACGCGACATCGGCTTCGAAGGTGGTCTTCGTCATACACAAACAACGGCGTTCCGTACTCGGCGACCAAAGCGTCTAGATCTAACGACAGCAACCCCGGAGGAACCAAAGTGCGATCAAATGGAGCGGTGGGGTCGACCACTACAGATCTCCCCCGTCCGGCTCGCGCATCTCATCTGTGCGTTCCATGCGATCCGGTGCGCTCACTCCGAGTAACCCGAGAGCATCGGCCAACCCGATTCGGCATGCCTCGGTCAACCAGAGGCGAGCGTGCGTAAGGGCTTCATCCTCGCCTATCACTCTGCAGTCTCGGTAGAAACCATGCAAGCGCGACGCGAAATCCCGGACCCATGTCGAAACCCGATGCGGCGCTCTAAGTTCCGCGGCACGTGAGAGAATCTCTGGGTACTCCGCAAGCGAGCGCAACAAGTCGAGTTCACGCTCATGAGTCAACAGCGACAGATCAACGCGCGCGAGTTCTTTACGATTGATTCCAGCCGCCGCCGCCTTCCTGCCAATCGACGCGACCCGCGCATGCGCGTATTGCACGTAATAAACTGGATTCTCGATCGACTGCGCAGTGACGACATCTAGATCGAATGTCTGCGCTGAATCGATTCCCTGAAGCAAAAAGGTCAACCGAGCGACATCGGGATCTACCTCATCAAGAATGTCCGAAAGCGTTATTACGTCACCCGCGCGCTTCGACAGACGTACAAGTTCGCCACCGCGCTGAAGTTTCACTAATTGACCCAACAGGATTTCTGGTTCGGGTTCTGTAGGCGACCCGTAACCGAGAGCACCCATTCCTACCTGCAGCGACTTCACCTGACCATGGTGATCCGCACCCCAAATATCGATCAAATGATCGAACCCGCGCCGCAACTTGTCGCGGTGATAAGCGAGATCATTGGCGAGATACGTAGTGGCGCCATCGTTGCGGACAAGTACACGATCGCGTTGATCACCTAAGGCCTCGCTGCCAAGCCATAACGCGCCATCTTTGTCAAACGTGTGGCCGTCTTTGGTGAGTTTTGCGAGTACTTCGGCGACATCGCCGCGCTCATGCAACAACCGCTCCGAGAACCAGGTATCGAAGTGCACTCCAATGCGAGCGAGATCATCGCGCAGTTGCCTGACAACGTCGGCGTAACCCCAATCCAATGCTTGTTCAATTGAAACGTCATTGCCGAGTTCGGCGCGCATACGGGATGCCATCTCGATGAGATATTCACCTTGATACCCATCGGTCGGAAGTTCTTCTCCCGAATAGCGGCAATAGAGCGACGCGGCAAAGACTTGTAACTGCGTGCCCGCGTCATTGAGGTAGTACTCACGATGTACCTCAGCACCCTGAGCCGCGAGCAGGTTCGCGATCGCGTCGCCGACAGCGACCCAACGTCCACCACCGGCGTGGAGTGGACCAGTCGGGTTGGCAGAAACGAACTCGAGATTGATCCGCGTCCCCGCGTACATCTCGCCATGCCCAAAGTTTTCGCCAGCCGCTACGACCTCGACCAAGACATCGTGCAACCAAGTTGGAGACAAGAAAAAGTTCAGAAAGCCAGGACCAGCAATTTCGACTCGCTCGACATGTGGAGGAGGAGATAGTTCAAGGGCATTAATAATGCGTTGAGCTATTTCGGAAGGCCGAGCGCCAACGGCCTTGGCTAACGCCATTGCAACATTGGTTTGCCAGTCCCCATGGTCACGGTTTTTTGCCGCGATGACCTCAATGCCACGGTCGGGCAATGGCAAATCTGCCGCTGCGAGAGCGGATTTGATGGAGGCGGCGATCTGGTCGGAGATCACAATCCGGCGTCTCGTTGGTTGTTTTGGGGATCTGGCAGGTTTAGCGATGCGGGGAGCCTCGCAAGGCACCGTCATAATTAGCATCGCACACGCAGTAGGTACAACCGCGCAAGATAAAACCAGGATCAACCGTTCGACCCGGGCGAAACAGCGGAGAGAATGGAGCGTCCGCAACCAGGAATGCGTACTGGTACCATCTTCACAAACGGTACATTCAGACTGCACGATCAGCCAAGCGAACTAAGCGATCGACACCGGGGCGTGGTGATGCAACGTTTAAGAAAAGAAACCAAGTGGTACAACGAAGCGGGCTTGGACGCGGGCTGGAGGCGCTCCTCGCCAATAGTGGGTCTGCCGCGACACATCCGCTCAAACCGATTCTGGCCGCGGTCCCCCAGACCGAGGTAGATGATGCGGCCCAGAGCAACAACAGCGGTGAAGCGGCTATGACAAGCGAACTCGGGACAGTGCTCTCGACTCGTTTAGCGGATAACGCCACGGGCCTTGCAATCATTTACGAAGTTCTCGACAGCCTTGTCGCTGAACACGGGCTTACCGATGCCGCTGTAGTGGTCGACTGCGCTGCGCTCGGGAGGCAGGTGTTTCGGGCCGGACGAAAGCCGCTACATGGACCAGGCGCTGAATCGCTGCTCGACAAGCAACCGGGCGTATACCTGGAACCACCGTTGCCCAAGGGCCTTGTAGATACCGCTCTCATCGCGAACCTATGCACCGTTGCTCTTCAAATGGATGCGCTGCGTCACGACGCGTGGCACGACGAACTGACCGGGCTCTTGATGCGGCGCAGTTTCGATAGCCTCCTTGAAAGTTCGGTTGCGCGCGCTAATCGGCGCCAGATGACGCTCACGCTGGTAGTCATAGATGTCGACAACCTCAAAGAGATCAACGACTCACAAGGTCACCAAGCGGGCGATGCAGCCCTACGCGCGCTCAGCGCTCGTTTCCAAACCGTTCTCAGAATCGGCGACAACGCGGCACGCATCGGAGGCGACGAGTTTGCACTGATTCTCCCCGACACCGATCCAGACAACGTGCCGATGCTCTTAGAACGCGTAGGGGCCGCGAATGTGGGTAATCGCAGTTGTCCTGCATTCTCGTACGGCGTCGCCCAATGCCCAATTGACGCAGACTCCATGGATGATTTATTTACCATCGCCGATGCGAGGCTTTACGAAGCCAAGGAAGCCCGCCGCAGCCGATCGAAGGTCAACTCGTCGTGACAAACCGCGACGATCTTGAGTTCGAACTGCGCATGACCCCCGGTGTGCGCTCGGTCGGCTTCACGGAATGCGGGAGTGTCTTGGTGGTTCAGGTGCAGGTCGCCAACGACCACGGCGGCGCTGGCTTGCCGCTAACCGCTACCGAAATTGCTTGCCGCTACTCAGATCAGCCCATCGCAGTTGAGATAGTTCGCTGGCAGGACAGCCGGAACAGCATCCCGTCGTACACCGAGCCTGTCGTCCCTGATGCGGCCCAACTGACGCTCGATGCTTCTGCTCCAGCAGTGAACCGCGAACAAAGGGTTCGCCTGCTCGCGGTGCTCACGTTCCCAGATACCGACGAACTCGAAGTGCATCTGACCTATGAAGGTCGCCGGATAATCGGCCGAGGTGCAGCGAGCGACGGCCCATTCGGAGCTGTGACTGCGACCGTTCGCGGACTACGCGAGTTTTTACACGACATCGATATAACTCCCATCCGAGCGGACGAACTCGACGATGCAACTGCTGACTACGCCTTAATTTCCTGTCAACTTGAAACGGGCGAGGGAGTTCGTCGCGCAGGTATCGCAGCGGGCAACGACAGCATCGAGGCTTCGGCACGCGCGACGCTTCATGCCCTCAACCGCACTATCGCCCCCCACTTAGTAAGCGGCACCGAGACGACCTGAGCAAGGTCCGCAGGTACCGGTCGCTGTTACCATCGAGCGCCCTGCCCTCGTAGCTCAGTGGATAGAGCATCGGCCTCCGGAGCCGTGTGCGCAGGTTCGAGTCCTGCCGAGGGCACCGTATTCCCCCAGACCAGAGCCTCGGCAGCGCGCAGCGGTATCCGAACTTTGGATGTATTTGTCGCTTTAAAAAAGTTGTCATTCGCCCAAAAACCTTGGTTTACCAGCATCCGGTAGCAATTCTTCGCTACGTTCTAGAGGCGATCAGATTCCAATGACGCCACGGGTGGGCACCATGAGACTCGAACTATTGATTCCGACAGGAACGTGCGCCGCGGCGTCGCGTCGCGTCATTTAGCGGGAGGAAACAATGAGTTTTCTGCTCGCTGGTCCCGGTGCTCACGAAAGGCGCATCCGCTCTGCGCTGCCGAGTGATCAGTATCAAGTTGCACTTTGTCCGACCACCAGTTCCGAGGTCATGGAGGGTATCGCCAACCACGACCCGCTGGTTGTAATACTCGGTCCTGACCTAGATAAAGAAACGGCTTTCGGTATCGCGGACACCATCGACCTTCGACATCCAGAGGTCGTCGTCGTCTTGATGGCGCAACCGACCGACGAGATATTCAGCCGAGCTGCGCGGTCCGGTATCCGAGAAGTGATAGCCGGTGACTCGAATGAAGAACTACTGCGCACATCAGCGGCCGCCGCGCTTGAAGCAGCGAGACGGCGGCGGAACAAATTTGTAAGCGCGGTTCCCAACGCGACAGGCCGCGTACTCGCTGTCCTTGCACCGAAGGGCGGAGTAGGTAAGACCACGGTGTCCACCAATCTCGCGGTCGGGCTTGCTCAGCAAGATGGAGAGCGAACCGTTATCGTCGACTGCGACCTTTTGTTCGGTGACGTGTCTACCGCCCTCTTACTGAATCCCGAACAGACTTGGTACGACATAGCACAGTCTTTAGCCGTCCCCAACAGCACGACCGTCAAAGCTTTCCTCACGAGTCATAGCAGCGGGCTCTACGCCCTTTGTGCTCCCGAATCTCCGCTCAAGACAGAAGGCATCAGTCCCCGGCATTTAGAAGACACCATCGGGTTGCTGGCCCAAGAGTTCGCAAACGTCGTCGTCGACACAGCGGCAGGCCTCGATATCAATACCATCGCAGCTATCAAACACGCAACGGATATAGCTCTGGTATGTGGCAGTGAACGGGCAGGAGCAGAGAGTCTCCGTCGCTACATCTCCGCGCTCGACGAACTTGGCATCACCGAAGCACGGAGATTTTTCGTACTTAATCGCGCCGACGCCAAAGTTGGCATTACGAACGGCGAGATTGCCGAAATCGTAGGAATGGAACCCTCTGTGCTCCTTCCGAGCGATCGCGTTGTGCCACTGGCGATGAACCAGGGCTTGCCAATCCAGACTCTCGCTCCTCGATCTGGGATCGCAAAGGCCTTCCGTCAATTGGCCGAAGTAGTATTTGATGAACCAACCGACCGCTATGCCCGATATATATCTTGACGGGGTAAATATAATACTCCTAATAGTTCCGACACCCACAACAGGCACCTAAAGACAGTGCGTAGCCTGGACGACCACATGGCAATGCTTTTAGGTCGCAAAGAGGAAGTGCCAATGGTTGTCGCAGGGGATCGCTACCAGGGGTTGGACCGGCGTGACGGGATTGGCGCAACTCCAACGTCGCACGAACTCAGACATGCTGCGATTCTTATCGCTCTCGCAGTCGTCTGGATAGGGGCAGGACTCGTGGCAGCCAACGCGATCGCCTTGCGCGACGCGGCCACGCTTGCTTCGCGAATGATTGCGGCTTCCGGCACTCTCGGGCTTGTGGCCGGCGGGACGGCGTTACTTCGTTGGCGACTCAACGGAACTGCCCCAGCATGGTGGTCCGGATGCGCGCTACTTCTCATCGGCGCCGCTGTGCTCGCCACGGCGTCGCCGGAGATACCGAGGTGGGAGGCAACCACCGTCACGGCAGCGGCATTCACGGTGGCACTATTGCTCTTCGTTAAGAGTTTGTATACGCCCGATGTCGACGCATCGATTCCTTTCTTGAAGGCCGCGCTCTTCACAACCATCGCGCTTGTAATTACCTTCGTCGGCTCCATCGCAATCACCAACGCGGGATACTCGATGATCCTCGAGTTGGCCATCGCTGCGGGGTACGCCTCATGCGCGCTGTTGTTCATCCAGAACCGGCACGAGAAGTCAGACTTGATCTGGCTAGCGCCGTGTCTCATCGCGTTGGGAAGCGCCTCCTTGATATCAGCACTCCTCGACACAGGCCTGGGATTTTTGGGATACACAACATTCCTGTGTTTCGCGTTGAGTTCGGCAACGGTAGGAGAGATCTGGTCCGTAACGACTATTGCTGCAGCGAACCGTTCTACCGCACGCGACGCACAGCTCGACCATGCTCAGGCCGAGGAGCGACTTCAACATGTAGAAGAAGCCCGCGCCAAGCAGTTGCACGAAGCCCGGTCGAGCGTGACCGCAATCGCTGGCGGCATGCGCATGCTTGTGGACGTCCAAGCCGACTCTCGAATTTCCTCGGCTGTCGCGGCCGAACTAGACCGCCTTAACGAACTCCTAACCCGAGGGAATAGTCATGTTGACCACATGATCGGCCGCTTCGCGCTAGCAGAGTGCCTGACACCGGTACTTGAACTGTGTGCCGCTGCGGGGTGGCAAGTCTCATGGAACCTCGACAGCGAGGCGCTTGTCTACGGACGTCCCGCCGGAGTTGCGCAGATTATCCACGGCCTAATCTCGAATGCTCGCCGCCATGCCGTCGGCTCTCCCGTTGCGGTTCGCACTTACGTCAATGGGGAAAGGCTGCATGTAGTAGTAGAGGACCGCGGACCAGGAATACCGCAAGCCGAACGCGAGCGCATTTTTGATCCGGGAGTGAGACTGAGCAAGGTTGCGGATGGTGACGGACTGGGACTCGCAATTGCACGCGAGATCGCGAACGAAATGCTTGCTGAACTCTGGGTCGAGCCGCGGACTGGTGGCGGAACCAGCTTCGTACTCGCCCTGAAACAGTCTGTCGCCTCCACCCGGCACGACGCAGAGCTTCCGCTGTGGAGGGCCGCGACATGAAGGCTCGCGCGGCAGCCCGCCATGAACCGAGCACGACGCTCAAAGAAATCACGATTGTCGAGGACCACGATCTTCTCGCCGAATCGCTTGCGTTCGCACTCCAACATGCCGGTGTCAATGTTCAAGTTGTGCCGATTCTGTCGAGCGACAACGTCATCGCGTTCTTTCAGGAGCGTGAATCTGATATTGCATTGCTCGATCTGGACCTAGGCGGCGAAATCGGAAGTTCGCTGAGTCTTATCCCACGCATCCGATCGCTTGGAGCAGAGGTCATCATGATGACGGGAGTGACGGACCGGATTCGCCTCGCCGAGTGTCTTGAAGCTGGCGCTACCGGCCTGTTGAGCAAGACGAGCAAATTCGATGATCTGTTAGCGAGCATCGTTGCCGTGGCGTCAGGCGCAGACTTGCTAAGTGAAATCGAACGGTCCCTTTACATGACGGAACTCAATAACTCCAGGAAAGCCGAAAGGACGAGATTCGAGCCGTTCGATGCGCTCACGGCACGGGAACGAGAAATACTGGGAGACATGGTCACGGGCTGTAGTGCGGAGCAGATCTCCGAAGACCGATTTATCTCTGTCGCAACCGTTCGCTCGCACGTAAAGACGATCTTGCGCAAACTAAATGTGCACTCTCAACTGGCAGCAGTCGCTATGGCCACCGAACGCAGTTGGATCATACCGTCAGAAAAAGAGCGTTTCGAGCATAGGTAATCCGGATCGGTTCTCGTTTCTTCCCCTAATTTGGGGACTCTTTTTCGTCGAAGATCAGTTTACAATGCCGTCGGAGGCACGAACAACGCGTCTCGCAACCAACTATCTCAAAGGAGAACACCTAATGACACACTTTATGCAGGCGCTGTGGCTGAGGTTGCAGACCAAAGAGCAGGGCGCGACTGCGGTCGAGTATGGCCTTCTAGTCGCTCTTATCGCAGCCGTAATCGTTGTGGTGGTGGCACTGCTCGGAACGACAATCAGGGATGCATTCCAGACCGTCGTGGACAACCTTCCGTAGTTCCAACTTGGCTAGTTGGCCCTGGGGCGAAAGAGCACCAGGGCCAACTAGTCGAACAACAATTATGAACGGCCGCGAGTTCTTGAACCCACAAAACACAAATTGCCGCGGTGCGGCGTCTGTCGAGTATGCGATTTTAGTATCCTGCATCGCCGCGGTAATACTAGGAATAGTGGTAATCCTTGGCTTGCAGATAGTTCAACTGTTCTCAACATTGGATTGGCCTTAGACCGCGAATGAGGTATCTCATGCCCGCATGCAGGGACGAGCGTGGAGCCGCCGCCGTTGAGTTTGCATTGGTCGTGCCGATTTTGATCCTCCTAATCTTTGGCATCGCTTGGTTCGGCATCGGCTACAACCGAAAGCAGGGCTTGCAAGCGGCCGCAAGAGAGGGAGCCCGCCTCGCTGCGCTGCCTCAGTCCACAAACACCGATATAACAGCGAAGGTGAACTCAGCCCTCAATGGTGTTCTGGCTGCCAGTTCTTCGCGGACGATTACAGTTTCGCCAGCGGACACACGACCTTGTGATCTCAAGCCACCAGGCACGCGCGTAACGGTTACCGTGAGCGCGCCATTCACCTATGACGTACCCCTTTTCGGCAACGGTACGATGACCATGACGGGGAGGGGCGAATTCCTATGCGAATGACGAGCAAATACTCCGGCGAGCGAGGTGCAGTCGCGGTAATCGTCGCGCTGTGTTCAGTTGTGCTTGTTTCATTCGCCGCCATCGTGATCGACGCCGGATCCCTATGGCAGACGCGTCGAAACATGGTGACAGCTACGGATGCTGCGTCGCTTGGCGCGGCCGCGGACTATTCACGAGGGACGAACGGGTGCGCAACCACGGCGGCAACGCTACTGACGGCCAACAAGAGTGGCGCTGCTCTTGACTCGTGTTCCAGTCAAAACGGTAACGCGGCAGACAGTGGCTACGTGACTGTTCGCGGATCCACGAATGTCCTCTTCACCTTCGCGGGCGTGCTCGGCATCAACAATAAGAATGTCAGATCGACAACAACTGCTGAATGGGGAAAGCCCGCTGGAGCAATAGGCCTGCGCCCAATCGGGCTCTGTCTTACATCTAACGCACTGATGACTGCGTGGCTCAACCTTCCTACGGGCCCCACAGGGACTTCGGGAACTATTCGTATTCCATTCGTGAGTGCCCAGACGAACCCTTGCGGTAATGCGAGCGGCAACTGGGGTGTTGCTGACTTCGATGGTGGCGACAACTCGAACAATGACACCAAGACATGGCTTGAAGGCGGTTACCCCGGCACGGTCTCGATGGGTAGCAATGTTCCTGGCAACACCGGAGCGATTAGCGGTTCGCTAAGCAACCAACTCGCGTTCTTGGCAGCGAGTGGTGCGTCGTTCGCACTGCCGGTCTTCGACGCAATTTCAGGCAACGGCTCAAACGCAACGATGCACATCGTGGCGGTGGTAAACGTTGAATTGGTCGCGTACAAAATCACTGGCGCGGTCGCGACCCGCTACTTCGACCTCATCTTTTCGAAGGGCGTGATACAAGGAACGTGTTGCGGTACTGGACTTGATACCGGCGCGCGGGTGATACGAATTTGTGACATCGATACCCTCGCGCCAGACACAAGCTCGCGCGGTTGCGGGACAAACGCATGACTACAACTAAGGAGATTTTTTCGTGACACGCAGGATGATCGGACTTATCGGTGCTATCGCACTGGCACTCGTAGGAACTATCGCGATTGTGGCCTACGTGAACAGCGCGGAAAATCGCGCTCTTGAAGGCCAGGAGATGGTGAAGGTTCTGGTCGTTCAGGAAGAGGTCCCTGCGGGTACGCCCGCATCGGAATTAGGTGACCGCGTCAAATTGGAGAAGGTCTCAAAGAACCTTGTAGCCGATGGCGCGGTGACAAAAGTTTCGTCATTAGGAAACTATGTAGCCGCTGTCCACCTCTTGTCGGGAGAACAGGTAGTCGAACGACGATTCGTCGCCCCTAGCGTTTACCGGGCGAAGGGCGTCGTCGTTGCCATTCCTGACGGACTTCTCCAGACGACCATTGCATTGGACCCAGAGCGAGCAGTAGGCGGAGCGCTCATTCCTGGCGGCACCGTCGCCCTCACGGTCAGTATCAAACCCGACGCTGGCGAACTCCAAACCAGCATGATGTTGCACAAGGTGCTAATCACCAATGTGCAAATCGAGTCACGCGACTCCACACAAACCACAACGGAAGAGCCCGAAAGCGATTCCGAGTCCGTCGAACCCGGCGTAGCCCCAACAGGCCGATTCCTAGTGACTCTCGCTCTCGATCCCATGGCATCTGCTCGCGTAATCTTCGCCGCAGAATATGGATCGATTTGGCTGTCGATTGAACCTCGGTCAGCCAGCGATGCACCCACCAGGATTGTCACCGCAACGAACGTCTACCAGTGAGCGAACTGCTCCTGACTGCTTGCGATATAGAACTCGTAACACGAGTGCGCGCTGCGCTAGAAGCCGCGGCCATAAGAGACGTTGTTCGCTCCGATGACCCGACTGCCGTTCTCGACCGAATGGACGCCGAACGACCACTCGTTGTCGCTATCGGACCCGCTATCGATGATGAAGCGGCTATCTCTCTCGCTGGCGCCATAGAACGGCGCCACCCTGACGTCGCGGTCGTTCTGCTGGCGCAGCCAACGTCCGCTGTCTGGGAGCACGCGCTTCGCGCTGGTATCCGAGAAATAGTCGCTCCCGATGCGACGCCAGAAGCCATGCAAAATTCGTTCGAGCGGGCGATGGAAGTCGGACGGAGACGCCAGTCGAACGGCGTTGCACCGACGCCGACTCGCAGCAATCGAGTGATCGCAATTGTTTCGCCTAAGGGTGGGGCGGGCAAGACGCTTATCTCAACGAACCTCGCCGTTGGCCTAGCGCAACGGCACCCGCACGATGTCGTGATTATCGACCTAGATTTGCAGTTCGGTGACGTAGGAAATGCTTTGCGTTTGGTTCCAGATTCAACGATTTCAGACACCGTCGTTCCTGGCACATCACTCAACGCGACCTCCGTAAAAGCATTTCTTACCCCTCATCCGGCCGACCTTTTCGCCCTGTGTGCTCCTAAATCACCCGCGGATGCAGACCAAATCTCGCCCAAGCACGGGACCCAGATAATCGAACTCCTAACGAGCGAATTTTCCTATGTCGTTGTCGACACATCAGCAGGCTTAGACGAGTGGACTCTCGCTGCTCTCGAATGCTCGACCGACATCATTCTGGTATCAGGTACGGATGTCGCAAGCGCTCGAAGTGCCCGCAAGGCCTTGGACGCGTTCGATCTCCTCGGCATCACGAGCCAACATCGGCACTTCGTCCAAAACCGAGCGGACTCGAAGGTCGGGTTGAGTGCTTCTGATATCGAGAGCGCTCTTGGGACCACAATGGACGTCCTCATCCCCAGTTCTCGATCCGTTCCTATCTCGATGAACCAGGGGGTTCCGATTCTCGAATCGCAGCAACGCACGTCAGTGAGCAAGTCGCTCGTCGAATTGCTAGACCGATTCAGCACCAATGGCTCACATGCTGTTTCTCCAGTCCAAGACCAAAGCACGAAATTCTGGCGACGACGGGACCCACGATGAAATTAGGTGACCGGCTACGTGCCGCGCAGGCAGAACAAAACTCTCAAGGACGGTTGCGGGTATCCACTGACGATCTCACCACCCCCATCGTGCAGGATCCGTTTGCGCGCCTGAAGCAAAGAGCACAAGGTGCGCTGTTCGCTCGAATGGGCGCGCGCCTCTACGACGCTTCACTCAGCTCTGACCAACTCGATGTGCTGGTTGTGCAGGAACTCAGTCGAGTAATCGAAGAGGAACATATACCACTCGACTCGAGCGAAAGAGCGCGTCTTGTCGCGGAGATCCGCGATGACGTTCTAGGTTTCGGTGCGATTGAGCAATGGCTGGCCGATCCAGATGTAACCGAGATCATGGTGAACGCTCTAGACGGCATCTACGTAGAGCGCCGCGGAAAAATCGAGAGGACTGGATCTCGCTACACCTCTGCGGAACATCTCCGTCAAGTAATCGATCGAATCGTTTCACGCGTCGGGCGTCGAATCGACGAATCGTCACCGATGGTCGATGCACGTCTTCCGGATGGATCGCGCGTGAACGCGATAATTCCGCCGCTTGCTGTGGACGGTCCCGTTCTGACGGTTCGCAAGTTCGCGAAGCAGGCGTATTCCGATGAGGATCTGGTCAGGTTGTCGACGCTGACACCCGAACTGTGTGAACTCCTCGCTGCCGGAGTGTCCGGAAAGTTGAACGTTCTAGTCACGGGTGGTACTGGAACCGGGAAGACGACACTCTTGAATGTGCTGTCTCAATACATTCCGGAGAACGAACGTGTAATCACTATTGAAGACGCGGTCGAACTCAGACTCGTTCAGGAACACGTCCTCCGTCTTGAGGCGCGTCCACCAAACATCGAGGGCAAGGGCGAGATCACGATCCGCGATCTCGTACGCAATGCCCTACGCATGAGGCCAGATCGAATCATCGTTGGCGAAGTCCGGGGTGGCGAGGCCCTCGACATGCTCCAAGCGATGAACACGGGACATGAGGGTTCACTCTCGACGTTGCATTGCAACTCCCCTCGAGACGCACTGGCCCGCCTCGAGACAATGGTGCTCATGGCAGGTCTTGAGTTGCCGGTACGCGCTATTCGTGAGCAGATCGCTTCTGCGATCGACCTCATCGTTCACCTAAGCCGCCTTCGTGATGGCACGCGACGGGTCACGCAGTTGACCGAGGTAAACGCAATGGAGGGAGATGTCGTAACCCTCACCGACCTCTACGTGTTCGATTACGCGGCGGGCATAGACGAGCACGGCCACTTCCTCGGCAACGCCACCCCAACAGGGCTACGGGCGCAATTCGTTGATCGCCTAGCAGACCAAGGAATCGAGATCCCGAACTATTGCTTCGGCATTGCAGAAAGAGCACATAAAGGGAAAACGAAGGAATGATGCGCGCTCGGCATTCGCGCCCATCTCAAACCGTGGCACTGATAGCCGCTTGCGTAATGGCGTTTCTAATATTTCCTGGTACGGCCCAAGCCGAAGACGGAGACTTGGCGATCCTAGGCGTCGATGCAACTAGATCTCCTCGCATCAGCATCACCGTGTCTACTCCGCCCGAACTTTCTGGATCGGTGCTAAACGCGTCCGATTTTGAGGTGCGCGAATCTGGCGCAATGCGTAAAGCACGGGTTACCGGCGTTCCATCGGATCCGTTCGATGTCGTAATGGTTCTCGACACATCAGGAAGCATGCGCGGAGCCGCGCTAGAGGCGTCGAAGGCCGCTGCTATTCAATTGCTCGTAGGGCTACCGCCTGACGTCGCCGTTGCGATCGTCGGGTTCGGGTCTACCCCGTACACCGTTAGCGGGTTCAGCGCCGATCGTAAGTTACTCGCAAGCCAAATAGAAAGGCTCGAAGCTTCGGGTGAAACCGCCTTGTACGACGCTGTCACCGCCGGTTCCCAACTCGCCGCCCGAGCCGGAAAAGCAGCTTTGGTGTTGCTGTCCGACGGCAAAGACACCGCGAGCGCTGGAAGTTTCGAGCAAGCAACAACTGCGCTCGTTGCATCGAAAGCATCGTTCTACGCAGTTCTACTCCAAACTGCAGAACAAGGGATACCAGCGCTAAATGCGCTCGCTGTCGCGTCTAGCGGGCAACTGCTAGAGACAACCGATCCGAATGCACTAGCCAATATCTATGGCTCGATAGCAGGAGAACTATCGAATCAATACATCCTCGAGTTCCGTGCAATTGGTAGTGGTTCGATCGGATTCGCGATCCGCGCCAAGTCAGGCGGGGTAGCGGCTTCGGGTTCCACGCGAATAATGGTCCCCCCTCATAACAGCATTACACCCGAAGTAACAATCGCGGCACCAAAAGTAGTCACGATCGAAGAACCAGGATTCGCCGGGAAAATGCCGATGCTCATCATCGGATTAGTGGCGCTCTTCGTCGGGCTCCTTGTATGCGGATTACTCATGTTTCGTCCCCGCGACGAACCGAGTCAATTGACTTCGAACCGCGCCGTCAAAGCCGATGGCTCACACATTTCCGAACTAGCAGACCGAGCTACGCGTTACGCGCAAGAAAAGCTAGAGAAGTCAGGGAAGGCCGGGCACCTCAACGTAGCTCTAGAACGTGCAGGCATCGCAATGCGCCCAGGTGAGTTCGTCGTGTTGCAACTCACCGCTACATCCATCGCGTTCGCTTTGTTCTACTTGCTAACGAATGCCATTGTCGGGCTTGTAATCGCCTTCTCCACCTTCTTCGGTGTTAGGTACTACATAAGCCACAAGGCTTCGGTGCGGGGTCGCAAATTCGGCGAACAACTTGACCAAACATTGCCGTTGATTGCCTCGGGGCTGCGCGCTGGTTTCGCGCTCATACAAGCCGTCGATTCCGTAGCGACCGAAAGCGAGTCGCCCACCTCCGAGGAGTTCCGCCGAGTTATTACTGAAACTCGAATGGGCCGAGACTTAGTGGACTCGTTGCGAGCAATGGTGGACCGAGTCGACAATGACGACTTCCGTTGGGTAGTTCAAGCGATCGATATCCATCGTCAAGTCGGCGGGGACTTAGCCGAGGTGCTCGACAACGTCGACAAAACGATCCGCGACAGGAACCATGTCCGACGGCAGGTCGCAGCGATGAGTGGGGAGGGCCGCCTATCCGCCATCATTTTGTTTCTCCTCCCACTCGGCATGTGCGTAGTTCTGCAGTTCATCAACCCCGAATATTTCGGTGAACTCACATCTTCGAGCGTGGGAATTGCGATGCTTACTGGCGCCGGAGTTCTCATGTTGCTCGGTGGCCTTTGGTTGCGCCGCATCACCCGACTCGTCTTTTAGGAGAAATCCGATGCCGATCTTCATATGGCTCGCAGCATTAGCAATAGCGGCATCCATCCCACTCGCATTCTGGGCACTTGGTAGCGAACGCTCCCCCACCAAGTCGGTGCGGGTGAATCTAGGACAGGGGCCAATCGAGACAACCAACCTTCGCGAAATCCAACTCCAAGATTCCGCTAGCGAGCGCGTCGTCACTCCATCAATGTTGGCCTTAGCTAATCGGGCTCGAAGCCTTACCCCCTCAGGGTTCGAAGAACGCTTAGAACATCGCATTCTTTTGGCCGGGATGTCTCAAGAGTGGGGTGTCGAACGTGCGTTGGCAACAAAGGTGACCTCGGGAATCATCGGCGCCATCATCGGCGCCCTGCTGTTCGCTCTAGATCCATCGGTCATCCGACTTCTCGCATGGGCCGTGCTTGCTGGAGGCCTCTTCTTCGCGTTTGACGTAATCGTCAACGGCCGCGCGCGTGAACGCCAAGGCCAGATCGGACGAGACCTACCAGACAGCCTCGACCAAATCACGATCTGCGTGGAGTCAGGACTCGCTTTCGAAGCTGCGGTCGCCCAAGTCGCTTCTAACAGCGGGCCACTAGCGAACGAACTTGGTCGCATGCTCCAAGACATTCAGATGGGCCTCCCGCGCGCCCGCGCGATGGAACAACTACTACACCGAACAGACGTTGTGGACCTGCGAACTTTCGTCCACGCCTTCTCGCAGGCTCAACGATACGGAATACCGATTGCACATGTGTTGCGCGTTCAGTCCGCCGACATGCGCGATAAGCGTCGTCAACGCGCGGAAGCAATGGCAATGAAGATGCCGGTAAAACTCGTTTTCCCTGTTGTGTTGTGCATTCTCCCTGCATTGTTTGTCGTTGTTGCGGGACCAGCGGTGGTCCGCCTCAGCAACACCGGATTCGGCGGTTAAATGTGGAACACAACAATGCACAGACAATTCGCCAGACGATCGAATCGCTTGGCCAGTCGCTCGACGCAGGGAGCATCGCGCGATCCAAGCCTTGGCCCACTGGTTTCGAACCGTTCGACACAGTTTTAGGTGGCGGCTTCCATCCGGGCGAGTTCACCCTGGTGGGAGGCAAGCCAGGTGCAGGCAAGACGATCGCCGCACTGCAGTGGGCCCGCACCAGCGCGATGGCTGGTCGTCCCGTCGTATACGTCAACTTAGAAGATGGCCCATCGGCAGTGCTCGGACGCTTGCTCGCCTTAGAACTGGCGAGCATCTCACGTAGCGACGAAGTTGGAGATCGCGATCGGCTGCGCGCCATGATCACCGGCTTGGCAATTGGCGCAGCGTCACTAGATGAACTCACTCGCGAACCTCTCGGCGAAGAAGCATGCGGTCGCGTCATGAGGTACGGAGAGAACCTCACGATCGTTGGTGCGGGAGCCGCGACGGTCACTCTCGACGACATCGCGGCACTAGCGAGCACGACCCCACTGCCCTCGATTGTCTTCGTGGACTACATGCAAAAGCTCCAGCCACCGATCAACGTAGGCAATGAGCTCGAACGAACGAACGCCATCGCTGAGGCCCTCAAAAAGATGGCCCTTAGGCTCGATACGGCTGTCGTAGCTCTCAGCGCCGTTGACCATGACGGCTTGTTGTCCCGTCGAGCACGCATGCATCACCTACGGGGATCTACGGCCCTTGCCCATGAACCAGACTTAATTATTCTCCTCAACGAAAAGTTCGCCGCAGTGACGAAGGAGCATCTGGCGTTCGACTCAGCCAGGGCGGACCGGTACCGCAGCCAGGTCATTTTCTCGATCGAGAAGAACCGCTCGGGCCCAGCAGCGATCGACCTGGAGTTCACTAAAGACTTCGCGAACTTCCGTTTCGACCCGATTGGCGCCTTCACTGCTGAAAAACTCCTGGACTCTGTTCTGTTCAACGAGTAGCCCAACCGCCCCATTGCTAGTTCGAGTCCACAGATGGCGACTCAGCCAGGCATCATTGTGCGATGACAGTTGTCCCATTACGCATCGGATCTGAAACGGTCACAACGAGTGACGAGATAATCGTCTTGTCGCCTTTCAACGCCCAAGAACTGGGCAGAGTCCCATCAGCAGGAATCGCGCAAGTTAATGCTGCAGTTTCTGCTGCACTCGCGGCGATGCGCGACCCACTACCGGCCTTTCGCCGAGCCGAGATACTCGAAGCAGCTGCGTGCAGAATCGAGGCCCGCCATGAAGAATTGGCGCGCTCGATAGCGAGCGAGGCCGCGAAGCCCTTGAAAAGCGCCAGGGTTGAGGCCGCTCGCGCTGTCGGGACATTCAAATTTGCCGCCGTCGAGGCCCGCACGCTGACGGGCGACATGATCGCTATGGACGGCAACGACGCAGGAATCGGGAAACTTGGGTTTACCATCCGCGTTCCGATCGGAGTCATCGGTGCAATCAGTCCGTTTAACTTCCCACTCAACTTGGTGGCGCACAAGATCGCGCCGGCAATAGCAGCGGGTTGTGGGGTTGTACTGAAGCCCGCTTCTCAGACGCCACTAACCGCGCTATTGCTAGCGGAAATCCTGATTGATGAGTGTGGACTCCCACCGGGATGGCTCAACGTCGTTACAGGAGGTGGCGCCACTGTCGGACAGGCAATCGTCGACCACGACGACATAGCGATGATTTCGTTCACTGGATCGCCCGAAGTCGGCTGGGATATTCGCTCGCGTGCACCCAAGAAAAAGGTTGCATTGGAACTTGGCAACAATGCTCCTGTGATTGTGGAACACGATGCTGACCTTGAATTGGCAGCATCAAAAATCGTTGCAGGTGGATTTGGGTACTCGGGACAAACATGTATCTCAGTACAACGCGTCTATGCACATGAACGCATCTGCGACGCTCTCGTCGAACTCATCATTGACAAGGTGACATCGCTCATTGTCGGGGACCCACTCGATGAGAAGACGGATGTCTCGGCACTCATTAACCAGTCGGAATGCGATCGCATCTCAGAGTGGATTGACGAAGCTGTCGCGGGCGGAGCGAAGATCGCTTGTGGAGGTACCGGCAGTGGTGGCGTTCTGGAACCAACCGTCCTCACCGGCGTGCTGCCAGACATGCAAGTTTGCA
Organism: Bifidobacterium breve; assembly: GCA_945865605.1. Classification (GTDB taxonomy): domain Bacteria; phylum Actinomycetota; class Acidimicrobiia; order IMCC26256; family JAENVU01; genus SHUZ01. The sequence goes on along the minus strand of CAMBEL010000002.1, from coordinate 51,479 downwards.
AGGGTGAGATTTTCGGTCCTGTAATCGGTATCGCTGCATATTCAACCCTTGATGACGCCATAGCGCTTTCGAATGATTCCAGATATGGATTACAGGCCGCAATATTTACACGCGACCTTGCCACTGCGATGAGGGCGGCTCATGCCTTGGATTTCGGTGGCGTCACCGTGAATGAAATGCCGACCTTCCGAACCGATCAGATGCCATACGGCGGTGTTAGAGATTCTGGTAATACACGGGAAGGTCCGCACTACGCAGTACGCGAAATGACCGAAGAAAGAATGATTGTCATACAACTCTGACCCATTACTTCTTCGACCGAAAGGAAAATCATGGGAGCACTAGACGGCAAGGTCGCACTCATCACCGGAGCCGGTTCTGGCATCGGCCGTGCAACCGCGGAGCGTTTCGCCCAAGAGGGAGCGAGCGTGTTTTGCGTCGACATCGATACCGTTGGCGGCGAAGAGACCGCGGCGACAGTTGGTGGAACCTTCTCCCGCTCTGACACGGGCGACTCTGACGAAGTTGACGCGGTTTTCGCCGAGTGCGAAAGCAAACTCGGAGGAGTAGACATCGCGTTCCTGAACGCTGGCATTGCGATTGGCGTAGCCGACGTGACGGAACTCAGTAACGAGTTGTACACCAAAATCATGCGCGTGAACGTAGACGGGGTCTTCTACGGCGCTCGCGCTGCCATCCGCGCAATGCAGCGCCGTGGCGGAGGGGCGATCGTCGCTACCAGTTCTCTGGCGGGACTGATTCCTTTTCAGTTGGATCCTGTCTACGACCTAACCAAGCACGCGGTCGTTGGATTCATCCGCAGCATTGCTCCAACACTCGTCCCACTTGGCATCACTGCCAATACCGTAAACCCCGGTATGACCAACACCAAGATCATGACTGCCGAGACAAAGGCACTTTTTGAAAAGGTCGCGTTTCCATTGATGCCAGCGTCACAGATCGCCGACGCCGTGCTATCCATTGTCACAACGGGTCGCACCGGTGAATGTTGGGTCTGCCAGCCAGGCCGCGACGCGGAGCCCTACCGCTTCCACGAAGTACCTGGACCCCGTATCAAGGGCGCGTCGGGCCGTCGCCCTCCGGGACAAGAAATTGGTGAGTGGGCTACCGGGAGCGACGGGTAGCCTGACCCTGTTAGCGATGCCTCGTTGGCGCGCACCGATTGATGACAAGGCCATCCCACCCATGACTCCTAAATCAGCCGCCGAACAATCGTGGACGCCGTCGTCATGGCGCACCCGGTCTGTCGTACAACAGCCATCTTGGCCGGACCAAGAAGCACTCGATGCAGTCCTGAGTGAGATCTCCGCGCTGCCTCCGCTTGTCTTCGCAGGAGAGGCGCGCACCTTGACCGAATCGCTAGCTCTCGCTTCCGAGGGCAAGGCTTTTCTGCTCCACGCTGGCGATTGTGCCGAATCATTCGAGGCGTTTTCTGCCAATTCGATTCGCGACAAACTCAAAATCATTCTGCAGATGTCCGTGGTTCTCACCTACGGAGCGGGAGTGCCAACTATCAAGGTCGGCCGCATCGCTGGCCAGTTCGCAAAGCCACGATCATCAGATACCGAGACACGGGATGGGACGACGCTCCCAAGTTTTCGCGGCGACATGGTGAATGACTTTGCATTCACTCCAGATGCACGTATCCCAAATCCACAAAGGCTGCTGCGCGGGTATCACCAATCATCTTCGACGCTCAACCTTTGGCGCGCGTTCACGAAAGGTGGGTTTGCCGATCTCAGTCGCGTTCATTCCTGGAACCAGGAGTTCGTGACCGCAAGTCCCCAAGGACGACAGTACGAAGCTCTTGCTAACGAAATCGACCGAGCGTTGCGTTTCATGAACGCCTGCGGGATAGATCTAAACCATGAAATGGCGTTCCATCAGGTCGATGCTTACACGTCCCACGAAGCCCTGCTGCTCGGTTACGAAGAAGCATTGACCCGCCAAGACAGCCTCACTGGAGACTGGTACGACTGTTCAGCTCACATGCTCTGGATCGGCGACCGCACCCGCCATCTAGACGGCGCACACGTCGAATTCCTCGCAGGAGTCAACAATCCGATCGCCATCAAACTCGGTCCTACAAGCGAGGTCGACGACGTAATCGCGCTGTGCGACAGGTTGGACCCCCAACATTCGCCAGGAAGACTTACCCTAATAACAAGGATGGGAGTAGATCTCGTAACAGAACGCCTCCCACCGTTGCTTGAAAAGGTTGGCCAGTCGGGTCATCCGGTCTTATGGGTATGCGACCCAATGCACGGGAACACATTCGCTCATTCGAGCGGATACAAAACGCGCAACTTCGACGACGTGATGGCCGAGTTGCGCGAATTCTTTGTCGCGTGCGCCAACTCAGGCGTGCGCCCTGGCGGGATGCACATCGAACTCACTGGCGAAAATGTAACGGAGTGCTTGGGTGGCACCGAAGAAGTACTCGGAGATCACCTCGAGAACCGATACGAGACAATGTGTGACCCACGCCTCAATGCACGGCAATCGTTAGATCTCGCCTTTCGGGTAGCCGAACTTCTTCGCGCCTGAACGACTTAGGCCGCTAGTTGCTCTCGTCGTGCGATGCCGGAAGCACGATATACGTGACGACGGCACCAACTAATCCCACCACACCTGCGACTAACAGTCCGGCATGCAGACCCGATACAAAGGCGCCCTTCGCCACCTCTGCAAGTTGGTCTCCGATCGCTCCCGGTACAGAACTCGCAATTTGAAGGGCTCCACCGATGGAATCTTCTGCTGCGGCTTGGGTCTCTTCTGGAAGCGCTGCACCGAGACCTGCGAAGAAATCGACAAGTTTCGGGGAATAGATCGACGACATCACGCTGCCGATAACCGCCACCCCAAGCGCGCCACCCACTTGGCGTGTCGTGTCATTAACCGCTGACCCAACACCGGCTTTCTCGCGCGGTACGGATCCCATAATTGCATCCGTCGCAGGGGCCATCACAAGACCTTGACCCAATGCCATGAGCATGAGCATCCAAACAATGTCCCCGTACGAACTCGTTGCGTCTAGGGCAGTCATCAACAACATTGCTAGGCCCGCAATTGCTAATCCCGATGCGACGGTGACTCGCGTGCCAATTCGTTCGACAATCCGCGGACTAAGAGGCGCCACAACAAGAATCACCGCCGCGAAAGGCAACAACCGCGTACCCGCTTGTAACGGGCTGTATCCGAGCACAAACTGCATGTATTGCGTGAGTAGAAATGTTGAACCGAACAAAACAAAGAACGACATCGCTACTGCGAATGTAGAGGCGGTGAAACGACGATTGCGGAAGAACTGCATGTTGAGCATCGGCGTTTCGGTCTTTAGTTCCCACCAGATAAACGCACCTAAGAGCATCACCCCACCAACAAAGGATGCAACGACTACGGGGTCCGTCCATCCTCTAGGGGGGCCTTCGATGATTGCAAACAGAATCGCTGTAAGGGAGGTGATCGACAGCAACGCACCTGGCACGTCAAGTTTCGGGGCTGAAGGATCCTTCGATGTCGGGATCAAAAACAAGCCCGCGATAAGGCCCAGGACGACAATCGGGATATTTACCAAGAAGATTGAGCCCCAATAGAAATCTTCTACCAACGCGCCGCCAACGATAGGACCAAGAGCTACCGCAACTCCAGCGGTCGCAGCCCAGACCCCAATTGCGCGTGCTCGTTCCTCATCGGGGAAGAGGTTCGTGATAATCGACAACGTCGCTGGCATGATGAACGCACCGCCGATCCCCATAAACGCGCGTGCAGCAATGAGTTCGTTTGGCGTGCTTGATAACGCAGACAGCACGGAACCAATTCCGAATAGAACGAGACCAATCTGAAGAGCTCCACGCCGTCCGAACCGGTCGCCAAGACTGCCGGTAGTTAGCAAAAGTCCTGCGAATACAAGCGTGTATGAGTCAACCATCCATTGGAGTTGGGCGGCCGTCGGGTTTAAGTCATTCGAAATAGTCGGGATGGCCACATTGAGGATCGTGTTGTCCAAGACGATCACAAGGAGGCTGAAACACAGCACTCCCAACACCGCCCACCGCCGTTCGTACGCCTTCTCCTGCACCATCTGTGACCGACTCATCGGGGGCCTACGCGGCGCGTTTGCGGAAGATCAGGACGCAAGGCGCACGGCATCGAGAGCTGCATCGAGAGCTGCATCGCTTGCTGCCATGAGCGGTAAGCGAACATCGGGAGTCGGAATACGACCCTGCGCATGCAACACTGCCTTGAATACCGCTGGGTTTGGCTCAGCGAAACAAGCAACAACAAGCGGCAACAATGCTTCGGCGTGCGCTCGACCGTCATCGACCTTGCCCGCCAAGCCACACTCGATCATCGCGACAAACCGTTCGGTACACAGATGCGCAGATGCGCAGATTGCTCCGGCAGCGCCCATGAGCACCATGGGGAACAGCAAAGGGTCCTCGCCGCCGAGTACTGCAAAATCGCGCGGGGAGTCAGCGAGTAACTGAATGGTGTCGAGATCAAGGCCTGCGGCGGCTTGCTTGATTCCGACGATGTTCGGATGAGTTGCTGCTTGGATGACACCTCGCGCGCTCAAGTGGCGGCCCGTGCGCGCGGCGATGTTGTAGAGGACAACGGGAACAGGCGATGCATCGGCCACCGCGTGGAAGTGCGCGACGATTCCTGCCTCCGACGGCCGCACATAATAAGGAACGACGATTAGAGCCGCCGTGATTGCCGGATTTCCCTCTAAGGCTTCAACCGCAGCAACAGTAGACGCCGTGTTATTGGTCCCCGCTCCGACGATCATCTGCGCATCGCGTTCGTTGCAAACCGTCGAACATGCCTCGATTACAGCGTTCTTCTCACCCGCCGTAAGAGAACTGGCTTCGCCCGTTGTTCCCAACGGCACAATGCCTGCGGCGCCAGCCTCCAGATACTCGTGGCAAAGGCGCCCGACCCCGTCGAGAGCCACGGAGCCATCTGCGGCGAATGGGGTGATGAGGGGCACATAAACGCCCCTGAGCTGAAGATCGGTCACCATTCCCACAGCGTACCGGCATGCCTTCGGTAGTGTCGCCCCGATGCCGGATGCCATAACCCTCTGCCTCGTGTTGGTCACCGGCTTCTTCACCGGGATCCTCTCTGGAATGTTTGGGGTAGGAGGGGCTGTCATTTCGACGCCCGCCATCCGCGCCCTCGGCGCGTCTCCGATGGAAGCCCTGGCGAGCACACTTCCTTCGATTGTTCCTTCCTCGATCAGCGGCGCCCTTCGCTACCACCGCGAGGGCTTCGTAAATTGGGGCATCGTTAGATGGACCGGGTTATCGGGAGCGATCTTCGCTGTCGTTGGAGCGCTCTCATCGCAAGCCGTGCCTGGCGATGGGCATTTTCTTATGGTCATCACCGCTGGCCTAGTTGGCTTCACTGCGTTCCGGATGACCCAGTCACCAGACCGTCCCGACCCCGCAGATGCCGAAGAAGTCGCGCCCTCAAAGGACCCAGACCTCATAGACATCGCGCCTGCGGCAGGCAAACCTCATGACGAGCCGTGGAAGTTCGTCATGATCGGATGTGGTGCAGGACTCTTAAGCGGCTTGCTGGGAATCGGAGGGGGGCTCGTAATGGTGCCCGCGTTCACCGGCTGGGTGAAGCTCGACATCAAAGCGGCGATCGGCACCTCCCTCGCCTGCGTCGGGATACTCGCGATTCCGGGAATGATCACACATCAAATTTTGGGGAACATCAACTGGTTCTACGCGTTGCCCTTATGCATCGCGGTAATTCCTGGCGCTCGAGTTGGAGCACACCTAGCTATCCGAGCGCATGAGCACCGCCTGCGACTAATAGTCGCCTCTGGACTTGGGCTAATCGCATTGATGTACGGCGTCGGCGAAATCATCGTTCTCATTCGATAACACTGTCGGTCGTTTTCGCGAGTTCCCGCGCACTTACAAATACATTGTCAAGCATTGGCTCGGTGAGTTTTTTTGTAAACGTATTTTGCTGGCTCGGGTGATAGCTACACAGGATTACGGCTCGGGGAGTTTGAATCGCGACACCATGGCCGAATACCGGTCTCTTGTTCGGAAGCGCGATTCCGGAGTCGCGCAATGCCTGCCAGATGGCCTCGAAGGCGAATGCCCCTAGGGCGACAATCACCTTGACGTTAGGCAGGAGCGCTAATTCACGGCCAAGAAATGGCAGACATCGGTCGCGCTCATCGCGTGTCGGCCTATTGGCCGGTGGTGCACACCGCACCGCTATCGAGATGTACGCACCGCTCAACATGAGGCCATCGCCGAGGCTTACCGACTCTGCCTGATTGGCGTACCCAGTGCGCTTCAACGCTGCGAATAACCAATCGCCAGACCTGTCTCCCGTGAACGCCCGCCCTGTCCGGTTGGCGCCATGAGCGCCGGGTGCGAGACCAGTGATCAGAACGGAGGCTTGGGGGTCACCGAAACCCGTCACGGGCCTCCCCCAGTACTGATCGTCCCGAAATGCCGCCCTGCGCTCAGTAGCAATCACTTCCCGCCAAGCCACAAGGCGGTCGCAACGGCGGCATTCGCCAATTTCAATATGGAGTTGTGCCAAAGAGTCTTCGGGCATGCCCACTATCTTGCTCGCGGTGCGCCTCGTTCTCATAGTCAATGCCACCGCGTCAAGTTTCACGGCAAGGCGCAAGGTTGTAATCGAGAAGGCATTGAGTGCCGGGCATCACCTTGAGGTATTTGAGACAGGGCGCAGGGGCCATGCCGCCCGCATCGCACGCGGTGCCGCCAATGACGGCGTAGACGTGGTCGTCGTTCTCGCTGGAGACGGAACACTGAACGAAGCCGCCGATGGACTCGTAGGCACCGATACTGCATTGGCTCCCCTGCCTGGTGGGTCCACCAATGTTTACGCCCGAACAATTGGAGTATCCCGCGACCCAGTGGATGCGACGGCCCAATTGCTCGGGTCGCTGGATCGCAGGACCTTTCGACGCGTCGGCCTCGGTCGTGTGAACAGCAGACACTTCCTCTTCCATACTGGTGTCGGCTTCGATGCGTCAGTCGTCGAGCAGGTTGAACGCAAAGCCGCGTTCAAGCGATATGCGGCCCACCCGATTTTTGTCGGCGCAGCGTTCGACACCTGGTTGCGAACCTACGATCATTCGCGCGGCAGATTCACCGTTACCCTCGACGACGGTGAGGTGATCGATGGCGGCACGCTTGCAATCCTCTCGAAGACGAGCCCGTACACCTACCTAGGTGGCACACCAATCGTCGTTGCACCTGAAACAAATCTCGATTCATCGCTCTCAATAACTGTCGTAAAGGCCCGGCACGCTCCAGCGATGATGAGTATCGCCGCGACGGCTCTCCTATCTCCCAAGCGTTTGCACGGTCGACGCGACGTCGAACACCGCGCAAACATAACTGGCGCGACAATCGCTGGGAACACCCCGTTCCCGTATCAAATGGATGGCGACTACCTGGGAGAAGTCAATCAGTTAGCCGTCGCGTTCGTCCCCGATGCACTCAATATCGTCGTGCCGTGAATAAGCACATTCAGCCGAGAACGCGATGCGCTAGTTCGGGGCTGTCCGTCATGATTGCATCGACACCTGCGTTAGCTAACCGGATCATCTCGGCTTCGTCGTTCACGGTCCACACATTCACTTGTAATCCTTGGGCGTGAGCTGCATCTATTAACTCCGCCGCAGATTCGCCTGCTAATACACCAAAAAACGGATGTATCGCCGAGTGTCCACGCTCAGCTGCAATGCCAGCAGCGACAAGCACGGTCGGATCGAGCACGAATAGGTACCCGGTGTCGATTCCCGCGTCGAGTTCACGTACGCGATCGATAGAAGGGAGGTGGAACGAAGAAACCAGCACTCGATCGAGCATGTTTCGACTTTGCAACAACTCGACAACGGCAGACGCGACGCCTTCATCTCGATCAAAGTCAGAGTCGTTAGGCGAGTTCTTGATCTCAATGTTCACGAGAAGTCCGGTACAGACATCGAGTACCGCGTCGAGGGTCGGTACAAACGGCAACGCGTCGGTGATTTCAGCAACGGTTCGCTCGGCGAGGATGCCGACACCTTCGGCCGCGGCATCATGATGAACAACTAGGTTCCCATCTGCTGTCGCGTGCACATCCAATTCAACGCCGTCGGCACCCTGATCGCGGGCAGCGATAAAAGCGGCGATCGTGTTCTCGTACGCCACTAACGAGGCACCCCGATGCCCAATAACCAAAGGACGGGTACGGTTAGGTTCAGTCTCCACGGGTGCCACGGGGAACAGCGTAGGTTCCTGATACAACATCGAATAACCGCAGGTCAAACCCCTTGCGGAATGCTTGGTACAAGCCGTATCGTGTGCGTCACGCCTTGAGGGGATTATCTCCCAGGGACCCTTGTGAACGTGTGCACGAGTTAGGCCGAGAATCGCACCTACGTACTATCGAAAGGCACAGAGTGGCGCTCACCTGGATACGGACGCACGATTGGGATACTGACGATTGGCGAGCCGATTCATTATGTCGTGATTCGAACGCTGACCTGTTTTTCCCGATAGGTGCCACTGGACTCGCGGTAGATCAAATCGATGCGGCAAAAGAGATCTGCGATATCTGCACAGTCGACTTTGAATGTCTCGAGTTCGCGCTCGCGACCAACCAGGAGGCTGGAGTCTGGGGAGGCAAGACCGAGGAAGAGCGCCGCAAGCTCCGCAAAGGTTGGCTTGCCAGCAAGCGCGCTTCGTAATAAGACGCTCGATCTTCCGTAAACACCGAATCAACTTGGCGGTTCAACTACTTGGGTCGCGGCTGCTTCAGCTAGCGGCACAGTCACCAATACGCGAGCGCCATGGTCGGTGTTAGTCATCTCAATCTGGCCGCCGAGTTCGCCGGTGACGAGCGCTTGGACAATCGTCAGACCAAGCCCTTTCTGCTGATCCAAAACAAAGCCATCAGGTAGGCCTACGCCGTCGTCCACGACCGCAAGCGTTAACTCACCAGACCGACGGCTTAGCTCTACGCGGACAGTACCGTTGGCAGGGTCATCGCCAGGGAAGGCGTGATCAACGGCGTTCTGCATCAGTTCATTGAGTACCACGGCGAGTGGCGTTGCCAATTCTCCTGGAACTTCCCCTGCATCGCCAGTGACCTCGAATCTAAGGCCTCCCTCGCCTACCGAGACCGTTTCCTCGACAATCCGGACGAGCGGCTTGATGACAGCGTTGAATTCAACATCTTCGCTCGCTTCACGCGAAAGCGTCTCGTGCACTATTGCAATCGACCGGATGCGTCGCTCCGACTCCTCAATCGCCTGACGCGCCGCAGGAGAATCGAGACGTCTCCCCTGCAACCGCAAAAGCGAAGCGATCGTCTGGAGGTTGTTCTTGACGCGATGGTGCACTTCCCGAATGGTCGCGTCTTTGGACATCAACATCCGATCACGCCGCCGCAAGTCAGTTACGTCTCGCATCAATACCAAGCAACCGACGGGATTTCGATCTGCAAGCAGCGGAATCACCCGAAGGAGCACCGAAGCGTCTTCCCGTTCAATCTCCTCAATCACCGGGATACGACCGCGCACCGCCACATCTACCGCGCCTTCGTCAAAACCGATCTGCGCGAGATGTGCTCCAGATATGTACGCGTGGATGCCCATTCTGTGCAAAGCGCTGACGGCATTCGGACTCGCATATTTGACGCGGTGATCGATACCGAGCACCACGACACCGTCTCCGACGCGAGGGGCCCCTTCTAGTTCCACCTCTTCACGCGCGAATGGGAAAGATCCCTCTAACACCATGTGCGCAAGGTGATCGAAGCACTCGAGGTAGTAACGCTCCAACTCCCCTGGCCGACGCGACGATGTGGTCGGCGTCTCTCGCGTGACCACGGCGACTACGCGCCCGCGGTGCTTCACTGGAATCACTTGCAGTCGAACCCGTTCCCGACTTCCCAGGGCGCCGGTTTCACCATCACAGATTTCGCTTCGTTTCCATGCACGCTTAACTAACGGACGCTCTACTTCGGTAACGACCTGCCCAACCAAGTCCGTCGCGTAGATGGTTTGTCCGGTCGTTGGCCGAACCTGCGCGAGGACCACGAACCTGCCGCCGTCTTCATTGGCGATTGGACCGAATAGTAAGAGGTCGGAAATCGAAAGGTCTGCCAACAGGCGCCACGAAAGCGCGAGTCTCTCGAGGTGTGCCAGTGCATCTTCGCTCACGTCTGTGTGCTGACGTGCAAGTTCCTCCAGCGTTGCCATTTAAATAGGCTACCGGCGCATCAAGATCAGGAAACGTTCAAACCGTTCGCTCAATAGGAAGTAGGAACTCTGCCAATCGTGCAAGACCATCGATGTCGGCAATGTCCACCTCGAAAGCGGGCACTTCGATCAACACTTCGCCATGTCTACCGAGGTGACTGCGAAGTTCGGACTCGCGCCTAGCGACCACTGTGAAGTTCCTAAAGGATTCCCCAATTGTTGTAAGTACGCGAATGGTACGCGCTGTGTCATCGAAAGGAGACCCACAGGTAGCAGCTAGGCGTTCGGCTACAGACTCGGCGTTAAAGGACAACTTGTCCGCGGCTTGAACACCGCTATGCGAGAGGAGGTATGAAGGTAAGACTTTGTTGATCACGAGGCATCCAAGGTGAAGGTTCCTCTTCTCTAGTTCTGCGCAAAACAACTCCGCTTCGTGCAACGGGCCATCTTCGAGGGTTGTGACCACGGCGAAAGTTGTCCGCTTATCGTGAAGCAGTCGCTCGACGGCACGAGCACGCGTGACAAAGGCTTCGTACATCTCTTGAAAACTCAAGAAGAACTCAGCGATGTCTTCGAGAAACTGGTTCCCAAGAAGACGGTCGGCGACTTGGTAGAAGGGCTTGCTGGCATAGTTGAGCCATCGCGCGCCACGTTTACCTCCCACGCGATATGGCAGCGTGAGCCATCGCAAGAGACGACCACCAAAGAACTCCGCCATTCGCGCTGGGGCGTCGAGGAAGTCGAGAGCGTTACGTGTTGGAGGAGTATCAATCACAATCAAGTCGTATCGACCTGATTCATGGACCTCAAAAAGTCTCTCCATTGCGATGTAGTCGTGACTCTGAGCAAACCGCGCGGTCACGTTGTGATACAGCCGATTCTGCAAGATCCTCGACGCTGCCTCTGGACCACTCGCGTGCCGAAGAATTAAAGCATCCCAACTCTCCTTCGTATCGAGCATGGCGGCCCAGAGTTCTCCGCGGGGTTCAAGACCGGCGGCAGTAAATGCCGTCTGAGGAACACGCGTTTCGATATTTCCAATCTCTTTAAGCCCGAGGGAATCGGCTAGTCGCTTGGCCGGATCAATTGTTAGTACCAAAACCTTCCCTGGCATTGTCGCCGCTGCTGCTAGTGCCGATGCGGCAGCAATCGACGTCTTGCCAACACCGCCAGAGCCGCAAAACACGACGATCTTCTTCGAAGCCAATAGCGGTTCAAGACTCTTGTGAAGCGACTCAGCACCTGATCTCGCCTGAGAGCCTTCGATGGAGTCTTCGTCAGCCGCAGTCACAGCCCGAGTTCGGCTCTAAGTGCGTCTGCCACTAGCCGCGTCTCCCTCAATCCGTGTGAACGCGCGAACAAGTAGGGCAGGAACAGCATTGGAAGGTCGACCGTCTCACGCAATCGCTCCAAGTGCATCGCACGAGTTGCGCGTAGCGACTCGGCAAGCCTCGCCGCCTCGAGAACTATGCCTACATCTCCTCCAGCCGCTATTCCCAGCACCTTGCGTGCATCTGGACCGCAGAGACGCTCGAAAACTACCTCGTCCGACCGGGTGAACAGCGCGGGGAGAACCTGATTGACCACAACGGCGCCAAGACTTACATCTAACTGTTCCCGCACGCGGGAAACCAGATCAATCGTTTCGGCAACTGGAAGTTCTTCGGCAGTCGCGACGATATTGAGCGCAGTAATTGATGGGTCGGCGAGCAGCGCACTCATCCAATCCGTTTGTGACCGGACTGGGCCGACAGCTACGACATCGCGAATTGCATCAGGCGCGCCCAACTGTGAAACAACAGGCCCTGTCGCCGACGCGTCGACGACTACAAGGTCCCACGCAGCACGGCCTTCCAAAGATTCACGCACTTCCCAGCAAATCTTGCCGATCGTGAGAATCTCCTTGACGCCAGGAGCAGCGGTGGCCACGAAATCGAGCGCCTTCGCCAACGGCCCCAATCCACCAACAATCGGGACACGCAGATTGAGCTTCAGATACTCCCTGAGGCTTGCCTCCGTATCCATTGCCATCGCGAATACGTTCGGATACACCCCGGTCGGCGTGAACGACAGTTCCGCTGTCTCGAAGCGGTCCGCAATGGAACTCTTGCCGTCGACCTCGACAACAAGTACGCGCTTGCCGCGTTCAGCTGCCAGCAGCGCCATAGCCGCCGTGACGGTGCTCTTGCCAACCCCACCTTTACCGGTGAAGAACAGGAGACGCCGCCCGAGTAGATCGGGCGCACGCAACATCGAGCGAATTATCTCCCGAAGCCGACCCGGCGACTCTCATCGCCAGCGGCCACTTCTATGTAAGCGATCTTGTCGACTGGGACACCGACGCGACGTTCCTTGACGTCTTCGATCCACAGGATCGGAGACCCTTCAGCCATCGCTTTCTCGACAAGCGCCACTAGGTGTTCTGGAGATCCATCTATCTCAACTGTAAGTTCCTTGGGCGAGTAAATGACACCGATTCGAACTTCCATTTGGCGATCCTCCGACGATTCGAGCGGACTCGCAGCGTAGTCGGGTCACCCGCCATATTCCGCTTATGGAATATGGGCCGTGTTGGCCAAGTCGCGTCCGAAACGTGGCCACTCAGTCAACCGCCCAACATCGGTAGGAGTAGGCCAAATAACGAGCAGGCCGTCTCTGCGCGACCAACCGGGCTACCGCGCCATTGACATGTTGGGGACGGCATCAGTCTGCTGCAACGAGGGTTCAGGAGAGGCGAAGTTCTTTCTTGTAAATGCGTTTAGGCGCCATTGAATCGATGGCTGTTGCAATCGCGCCGAACACTTGAGATGTTTCACCCGACGGATCCGTTTCCACTATCGGGCGCCCAATGTCACCACCCTCTCGCAATTCTTTGACCAAGGGAATACGTCCGAGCAGCGGCACCTCGAGCCGAGTAGCCAAGTCTTGTCCTCCACCACTTCCAAAGATCTCATAGGCCTTGTCGTCATCGCCTCGGAAGAAGCTCATGTTTTCGATTACGCCGATGACATCTAGATCGACCTTGTCGGCCATTGCCGCCGCGCGTTGCGCGACTGCCTGTGCTGCGGGCTGCGGCGTGGTGACGATCACGACTTCGGCGCGCGGCAAGAACTCGGCTAGCGATAGCGCTACGTCTCCAGTGCCAGGGGGCATGTCGACGATTAGATATTCAGGCTCTCCCCAATCAACATCCGTGAGAAATTGCTCGAGAGCCTTGTGAAGCATTGGTCCTCGCCAAACAACGGCCTGATCTTCTGGAACGAAGAAGCCCATCGAGATGCAACGCACCCCGAAGGACGAAGGCGGAATCATCGTCTTGTCATCTTTGATTGACGGCGCCTCGCTAATGCCAAGCATCCTGGGCATCGAGAATCCCCATACATCCGCGTCGAGCGCCGCCACGCGCTTGCCCATTCGCGCAAGCGACACTGCAAGGTTCGTCGTTACCGATGACTTGCCGACTCCACCCTTGCCCGATGCAATCGCAATAACCCTCGTATTGGCGTGTGTGAACGGGTTCTCGCCTGGCATTGAGTCTCCTTGCCGAGTGCTGGCGGCGCCAGCGATTTACTACTACGGAGATAGGTACAATAACGGGGATGTCTTCGCCCGCACCGCTCGACGCCTCGGAATTCAGCGCCGCCGTCACCTCCGTCACCAACGCTTTCGGCGACACAACACGACGCGAGATCTATCTGGCAATACGTGAAGCTCCCGAAGGCGCAACCGCAGGAGAGATCGCTGAACGATTCGAACTCCATCCAAACGTCGCGAGACACCATCTAGAAAAATTGACTGCAGGTGGCTATCTCGTCGTCGATATGGGTCGGCCGGAAGGCGCTCGTTCAGCAGGCCGTCCATCGAAGAGATACCGGGTTACTCAACTCGACCATTCACTGAACTTTCCTCCACGACGCGACGACCTTCTCGCAACACTGCTCGCACGCGCGCTCGAAGTATTGCCGCCAGATCAAGCGTCCGTCATGGCTGAAGAAGTTGGCTACGACTACGGACGCTCGCTCGCGGATCGCATCGCTCCCAGCGAGGGTCACCGATCGGTCAAGGCCGCGCTCGCGACAGTGGCTGACGCTCTAACAGCACATGGTTTCGCCGCTCACGCCGAACAGCACGGTGATTCGATGACGATCATTTCCGAACACTGCCCGTTCGGCGACGCTGCCCAGTTGTATCCACATGTTGTGTGCGCGGTAGATCGCGGCCTCATACGCGGTCTAATGGCTGGCCTCTACGGTGAGACACAACCGCACTTCGAACAAAGCCGACCTGAAGGCGACGCGCACTGCGTCGCCCGCGTGTGAATAACGCCTACCTAGACCACGCTTCGGCATCACCACTACGCGAGTCCGCGCTAGAGGCGATGTTGCCTTTTTTGCATGCACATCATGCGGACCCGGGACGCCTTCATGGACCGGGAAAGGTGACACGATCGGCCGTAGAACTTGCGAGAGAACAAGTCGCTTCTTTACTCGGTGCACGTCCACGCGAAGTGATCTTTACCTCGGGTGGATCCGAATCTGTCAATGCCGCGATATTTGGGGCGGTACGTCGCTGCGCGAACCCAACCCGTCTAGTCACCACGGCGGTAGAACATTCGAGCGTCATCGAAGCGTGTCACCGCGAGGAACTCGAGACCATTGTGGTTGGCGTCGATCGCCACGGACGTTTTGATCCGGCTGAGATCCATTCCAACATCTCGCCGACGACTGCTCTCGTAACAATCCAACTCGCCAATCACGAAGTTGGAACCATGCAGCCCGCAGCAGAGGTATGTGCTCTTGCGCGCGCTAGCGGCGCCCTTGTACATGTCGATGCGTGCGCAGCTATTGGTCAAGTGCCGATCGACTTCGCCGCGCTCGGCGCAGATCTCTGCAGCGTAGGAGCACACACGTGGGGTGGCCCGAAGGGCACTGGCGCATTGCTTGTGCGGCGCGGCCTTCGTATCCCATCTTTGATCTTGGGAGGTGCGCAAGAGCGCGCGCGGCGCGGTGGGATAGAAAATATCCCTGCGATCGTCGGATTCGGTGCGGCTGCGGCCGAGGTATCGGTGACCCTCAGTTCAGAGGAAGAAATTGCGCGTCGTAACACTGAACGAGCGTTCACGGCGATTTCGAATGACGTCAATGGCATCACAAGATTTGGGGATTCAGTAGATCGGCTCCCGAATATTCTCTGTTTCGGCGTGGACGGTGTAGAAGCGGAACCCATTTTGCTCGGCCTAGATCAACGCGGCATCGCTATTCACTCTGGCTCGTCGTGCTCAAGCGAATCCCTAGAACCATCGCCAGTGCTCATGGCTATGGGAGTCGCTGCAGACCACTCGCTCCGAGTGAGCATCGGTTGGAACACAACCGATGCCGAGATAGATCTCTTCATTTCCGAGTTCTCGGGCGTAGTTACACAACTCCGTGCCCTGTTCGGTACCAATTAATTATGCGTGGTAGAACAAACCAATGAACAACTGGTCAGAACTGGCACGGCGGCTCTCGGGATCGCTGAATCTCGCAAATGCTCCCCTAGCAATCACTTTCCACGACGCGCCCCCAGATGGGGTCAAACCATGTGGCCTTCCCATTCCCTCTCCCCTGGCCGATGGCAGGACCGGACGAGCGGCAGCGGGTTGCGTCTTTTGGATCCACGGAGAAACAAACACCTTCTCGACGGTTGAACAAGATCACGGTAACTGCAGCGTTGGGAGCATGACGCACGGTTTCAAGACTCTCGACGAAGTGGCTGGAAACGACGACGTTGCAGCATTGGTCGGCTCCGGTTGGGTGACGATGGAGCTAGTGCCTCACATTCCAGTTATTACAAAAAAGCCTGGGGCTGTTACATACGGGCCACTCACTGAAACATCTTTCGATCCCGACGTAGTTTTCATCCGCGTGAACGGTAAGCAACTCATGGTTTTGTCAGACGCAATCCCAGGGTTGCGCATCGAAGGTAAACCTCAGTGTCACATCGTCGCGATAGCGAAGGAACAGCGGGAGATAGCCGCAAGTGTTGGTTGTGCATTGAGCCGAGTCCGAACGGGAATGGCGGCCACAGAAATGACGTGCGCGATTCCGGCGGAGAAACTGGGATCCATTATTGAAGCGATCGAAAAAAATGCGATCGCCGACGCCGCAGTTTCCAGGTACGCATCCGAAGACGCTACGCGCTTCGCCTAGTCACTTTGTTTGTTGCCTACTTCTTGGCACTCTCGTAATACGGATTGGTTCCTGAAGCGTGATCGGTGACATCGATGACTTCGGTGATCTCAGGAACACCATCGAGAATCGCTACCTCGATGCCTTGAGAGAGCGTCGCCGCTGCCATGCCACAGCCCTGGCAACCCCCACCCATGCGCATGTATGCCCGCGAATCTTCAATCGCAACCAATTCGGCATATCCACCATGCGCCGCGATTGCTGGGTTGATGTCGGTCTGAAGTATCTCGACGATGCGCGCGACAATCGGATCGCTCAGGTCGAGTTCGGCCGCTGGGGCGGAAGGACCAACTTGGGGAACATTCGGATTCTGGAGAACCATGCCGCCACCTGAAAGATCCAGCGTCGATCCCCGAACTTTTTCCGCGTCCGCACTCGGAACTACAACGCATAGGTCATCGCCGCTCTGCACTACCTCGTCCTCGCCTGCTTCATCGAGTCTGCGGAAATACATCTCGTACGTGTATGCCGTCCCTTGCACGCCGCTCACCTCGAGCCAAAGTGCAAGTGATTCCGACTCCGGTTCCGCCGCCCGAACATCAATGATCTTGATGCGGGCTTCGTCGGTCACGGTCAACAGTGGTGTCATCGCGTCGCTCATGAGGCCATGATAGGCCGTATGCCAAGGATTCTCCTCCTCGTTCCCTCGGCCACATATAGAGCCCAGGATTTCATCGCCGCCGCCAAGGCAATCGAGGTTGACTTGGTAATTGGCACCGAGATGCCTTCACCCGTGGGAAACGGGCGCGGGCTTGTCCAGATCCCGCTGGATGATCCGTTGGCCGCGGCCGATGCAATCGAAGCTTTCGACCGCGAACACGGGATCGATGCTGTTGTGGCTGTCGATGACGGTGGAACGCTTGCTGCCGCTCATGCCGGAGAACGCCTCGGCTTTCCGCACAGTGCGCCCGACTCGGTCGCAGCGACTCGCGACAAAGCCGAGATGCGAAGGCGCCTTGCAAAATCCGAAGTAACCCAACCTCGATTCGGATCATCGGGAGCGGAGGTCGGATACCCATGTGTTGTGAAACCAACAGGACTGTCCGGAAGCCGAGGGGTCATCCGCGCCGATACGGCAGAGCAGGAGTCGGCCGCCCGCATCCGTATCGCAACATTTTGGGACGGGCCACTATTGGTTGAGCAATACGTTCCCGGGGTAGAGATTGCTCTCGAAGGTTTGCTCACGAATGGACGGCTCGAGGTGCTTGCGATTTTCGACAAGCCGGATCCACTTGTCGGTCCCTATTTCGAAGAGACGATGTATGTCACACCGTCGCGGCTTGTTCCTCGCGACCTGGGGGCTGCAGAACGGGCCGCTTCGCTTGCTTGTGTTGCATTGGGATTGACCGAGGGACCGGTGCATGCCGAGGTGCGCGTCAAAGATGCCCAAGCCTGGGTTATCGAGGTGGCATCCCGATCGGTGGGTGGCCTGTGCGCGCGTGCCCTTCGTTTCGGCGCAGGGATCAGTCTCGAGGAGGTCGTATTACGACACGCTCTCAACTTACCTATGACCGACCTCGCGCGCGAGCGCAGCGCATCCGGCGTGACAATGCTCCCGATTGCACAGGAAGGCACGTTGGTCGCGGTAAACGGCCGCGAACGAGCACTCGGGGTGCCGGGAGTCGTAGGACTAGAGATCACAATTCCGATTGGTCATCGCGTTGTCCCCTTGCCCGAAGGCGATCGCTACCTAGGTTTTCTCTTTGCGCGCGCAGACTCCCCCGACCAAGTCGAATCCGCCCTTCGGGAGGCGGTCACTCACCTCGATATCGTTATTGCATGAAAATTCTTCTGGTGTCCACCTACGAACTCGGCCACCAGCCGCTCGGGGTCGCTGGACCGGCGGGGATGTTGCAGGAGCGGGGGCACGAAGTCCGCTGCCTAGACCTCTCAGTGCAGGAGTGGGATGGAGCGCTCGTCAATTGGGCAGACCGCGTCGCTATTTCTGTTCCAATGCACACTGCAGCGAGACTTGCGCGGTCGATAGCGCCGAAGTTTGAGGTGCCCGTCGCGGCCTATGGTCTATACGCTGCGATGTGCGCTGAAGTCGCGACCGCTTTGGTGGACCGCGATCCCGAAACCGCCCTGTTGCGATGGATTGAAGAAGATCTACTCGCCGAGCACGTTAGAGCCCTACCGGCCCGGAACCTTCTCCCCCCACTCACGAGTTACGCGCGTCTGGTGTTGGCCGACAGCGAATTGCCGACAGCGTATGTCGAGGCATCCACTGGTTGCGCACACCGGTGTAAGCACTGCCCGGTACCTGTCGTATACGACGGACGTACCCGAATAGTGTCAGTAGACGCGATAGTCGAGGACGTAGTCGCACAGAAGAATGCTGGCGCGCGGCACGTCACCTTCGGCGACCCAGATTTCTTCAACGGGATACACCACGCGTTACGCGTCGCACGGGCAGTCCACGAAGCGGCGCCAGACATGACATTCGACTGCACTGTCAAGGTCGAACACATATTGCGGCATGAAGAAGTGTGGGGTGAGATGTCCGGACTCGGATGCTTATTCGTGGTGAGCGCGTTCGAGTCCGTGAACGACACAATTCTTGAAAGACTCGACAAAGGACACACAGCCAAGGATGGACAGCAAGCAGTTGCCGTGTTGAGGGATCACGGAATCACGGTACGCCCGACTTGGTTGCCTTTTACGCCATGGTCTGACCTACAAGATGTGCAGGAAATTACAAACTTTGTCGCCGATAACGACCTCATTAGCAACGTCGATCCTGTTCATTACTCGATCAGACTTCTCGTTCCACAGGGATCGCTACTAATCGGAGAAATCGATGGGCTAATGCCGTTTGATCCCGAACGGCTCTCGCACCCTTGGCACTCTCCGTTAGACCCTCTTCAGAAAAGGTTGGCGACGATCGTCGAGACGATGACTGACAATCCTGTCTCTGAGACGTTCGATGCGGTGCGAGTGGAACTCGGGTTGGAACCGGTGAACGCTCCCGACGTTTCGGTACCGCACCTATCTGAACCCTGGTTCTGCTGCGCGGAACCTACCGAGGCACAGTTCACAACCTTCTAGGCGTCAGCTTTAGCACGGACTTCCGATGGACCATCAACATCAAGGCGCGGCAGAATGCGATCCAGCCACTTGGGCATCCACCAGTTCGCTTTGCCAAGGAGTTCCATCGTGGATGGAACGAGAAGCAAGCGCACGATCGTGGCGTCAACTGCGACTGCTGCCGCCAGGCCAATTCCAAGCATCTTCACCGTTGGCGACGAGTTGGTAACGAATACAAGGAACACAGAGATCATGATCGCAGCCGCAGACGTGATCACTCTCGCGGTCTTAGCCAAGCCTGTCGCCACGGCTTCACGGTTGTCGCCTGTCGCGAGGTACTCCTCGCGCACACGCGACAACAGGAACACCTCGTAGTCCATCGACAAACCAAACAGAATCGCGAACATCATTAGTGGCACGAACGAAACAATTGGAACCGCTTCGTGGACCCCTATCAGGTTACGCCCCCAGCCCCACTGGAACACTACGACTAGCACTCCATAAGCAGCCCCGATTGATAAAAAATTCATCACTGCGGCCTTGAGCGGAACCAATATGGAGCGAAACACCAACATCAATAAGAAGAATGCCGCGAGCACAACAAATCCGATACACCAAATCAGCCGCTCTGAAATGCGATCGGTAATGGCAATCAATTCCGCGGTAATTCCGCCGACAAACACATTTCCAGCTAACGGGGTTCCCGCCGTAGCGGACGGGATGACGCGATTCTGAAGCGTTCGTACAAGATCTTGCGTCGCCACTGCATTGGGTTCGGTAGACGGGATAACGATCAAGACTCCCGCTGAAGCAGCCTTGTTGAAAAGTGGCCCCTCGGCAAGTACCACGCCTTTCGTTTCTTTGACCGCACCAAGGACGCGCTGTACTGCGGAAAGATCTGAAGCGACGTCACGCTTGGCAGCGGGTGCGAACTTCATTGTGATGAGTAGCGGACTATTCGCGCCGGGACCGAACGCTTCGCCCACATAGTCGTACGCGCGACGTTGTGTGTAGCTAGTTGGATCATCGCCGTCGGTTGCAAAGCCAAGCTGTAATCCAAGAGCTGGCCAAGCCAGCAGCAGTAGGACCGCGAGGGACGCCACAAGACAAGGCCACCGATATTTGGCTACGCCATGGCCCCATCGATACCAAAATCCGCCCCCTGCATCCGCATGAGAATGCCTTTTCGGAATCACACGCAAGCGATCCAGGTGATCACCCAACACGCCGAGGAGCGCCGGCAAGAGTGTCAGCGACACAAGGACCATCACAAGAACGAATAGCGCGGCAGAGAATCCGAGCATCGAAACATAAGGAATCCCCGCGAACCACAGACCCCCCAACGAGATCATGACGCAAGCGCCGGCAAACAATGAGGCACTTCCTGCGGTGGCCATCGCAACTTCGATCGCCTGCTGAATATCCATTCCTGCGTCACGATTCTGACGAAATCGCGTGACAATCAGTAGGGAGTAGTCGATCCCTACGCCTAAGCCGATCATCACTCCGATGACTGGAGCGACAGTACCGACGGTAAACATCGTCGCCACGACGGTAAGCAGCGATACTGCGATGACTATTCCCATAATCGCCATGCCGACAGGTATCAGCGCGGCTACCACCGTGCCGAAAACAAGGATCAAGATCACAAGTGCAACAAGCAGTCCTATCGCGTCAGCGTTGGTGCCACTTTGTCTTTTCTCCAAAAGCGCGTCCGCTACAGGTCCCCCATAGTCAACCCTTACACCAGCTTCACGAGCCGCACGGGTGGCCGAATCGAGTTGTGCCAGTCCATTAAGCGGCAAGTCACTCCAACTAACCGAATAGGCCATCTGTATTAGAGCCGTCTGACCATTGGTTGAGACCTGTGGTAGACCGAGGACCTGAACATTGCGAATCTTTCCAACCGAAGCCGCAACCGATTCGATAACAGCCGGGTCTACCTTCCCGGAATTGGAGTGCAGCACCACTTGAGCAGTCGGAAGGTTCTGTTGGGGAAACCGCGCATCGAGCAGGTCGATCGCCCGCTGCGCGTCTGTGCCTGGAATTGTGAACTCGTCCCGGAATGTCGAACCAACAGAAGTACTCGCGACTCCGAGTGTCACCAGGATGACCAGCCACGCCAAGATCACCCACCAGCGCCGCCTAAATGCCGCACCACCTAAACGCCCGAGAGGAGTCACTTTTTATTGTCAGTACTCACCGATTTGCCGCCAAAAGGTTGAGAGCTGACCCGGCCCTGAACCATGCGATGTGCTCGTCTGACATTGTGTGGGTTGTTTCGATTTCATTGCTAGAACCATCTGCATGCCGCAAGACCACATTTACTACCACATTTGGCGCTAGTTCTTGCAGACCACAAATGTCGATCTTGTCGTCGACCAGGATGCGCTCATAGTCTGATGATTTAGCGAAGGTGAGTGCCAACACGCCTTGCTTCTTGAGGTTCGCCTCGTGAATGCGCGCGAACGAGCGAGCGATAACTGCACGCGCTCCCATATAGCGCGGTTCCATTGCAGCATGCTCACGGGACGATCCTTCGCCATAGTTCTCATCGCCGATGGCGACCCAGGCAATTCCTGCGTCCTTGTATTCGCGAGCCAGCGCTGGGAGCGGCTTCACGGATCGATCACGTACATCGATGCCGGTGCCAGGTTCATCAAGTGAGAACGCGTTGTTCGCGCCTATGAAAAGATTGCCTGAGATGTTGGTTAAATGACCTCGGTACTGAAGCCAACGCCCAGCAGGCGAAATGTGGTCGGTCGTGCATTTACCTGTGGCCTTGAGTAGCACCTGTAATCCCAAGAAATCAGATCCGTCCCAAGCCGCGAATGGAACGAGGGCTTCTAAACGCTCCGATCCAGGTGGGATCACCACCGCGACTGTCGACGGATCTGCAGCGGGAGCTACGAAACCCATTTCGCCTGCATCAAAACCACCAGCTGGCAACTCATCGGCTTCCGGCGCGCGCAGTTGAATCTCAGAACCATCCGGAGCGATGATCGGTTCATGTACAAAATCCACATCGAGACGGCCCGTCAACGCCATTGCGGTAACAGTCTCAGGTGAAGCGATGAACGACAACGTCGACGGATTGCCATCGTTGCGCGCAGGGAAATTGCGATTGAACGATGACACGATCGTGTTTACTTCTCCCGGCTTCGTGTCTGTCCGTTGCCACTGCCCGATGCATGGTCCGCACGCGTTCGCCAGCACAGTGGCACCGATCGCTTCGAGGTCGGCTAGGAGACCGTCGCGTGCGATCGTGGCGCGTACTTGTTCACTTCCGGGAGTCACCAGTAGCGGCACCTTCACGCGGATGCCCGCTGCAGCGGCCTGACGCGCGACATGGGCCGCACGCCCGATGTCTTCGTAGCTTGAGTTTGTGCAACTACCTACTAGCGCTTGAGAAATTCGCGCCGGGTACCCCTCTACCTTCACGGCTTCGCGCATCGACGAGATGGGGCGATCAAGATCGGGAGTACCGGGACCAACAATGTGTGGCTCCAAATCCGAGAGATTCACATCGATCACGCGGTCGAAATAACGCTCGGGATCGTCGGCAACCTCTGGGTCCGCCTGAAGGTATGCACTATGTTGCTCTGCGAGCACAGCCAATTTGGCTCGTTCCGTAACTTTCATATACGCGGCTATGCGGTCGTCAAAGGGGAACACCGAGCACGTTGCGCCGATCTCAGCACCCATGTTGCAGATAGTCGCCTTTCCGGTTGCGGCAATCGTCGAAGTGCCTGGCCCGAAGTACTCAATGATGGCCCCTGTACCGCCTTTGACGGTAAGGATTCCGGCTACCTTCAGGATCACGTCCTTGGCAGATGCCCAACCGGACAACTCGCCCGAGAGTCTCACGCCGATCACCAGCGGAATCCGCGTATTGAACGGCCAGCCCGCCATCACATCTACGGCATCGGCGCCACCAACTCCGATTGCAATCATCCCGAGCCCACCAGCATTCGGAGTATGGCTATCGGTGCCAATCATCATCCCGCCAGGGAATGCGTAGTGCTCAAGTATCACCTGGTGAATGATCCCTTGCCCTGGTTTCCAAAAACCGATTCCATACTTCGCACTAACCGAAGCGAGGAAGTCGTAGACCTCGTCGTTCTCATCGAGAGCAGCGGCTAAGTCCGCCTGCGCACCGATTCGCGCCTGGATCAGGTGGTCGCAGTGCACGGTCGAAGGCACGGATACAGCTGGCAGGCCAGCATTCATGAACTGCAGCAACGCCATCTGCGCTGTCGCATCTTGCATCGCGACGCGATCGGGTCGATAGTCGCCGTACTTCAGCCCTCGAACAGTTTCGATTGTCTCGATGTCGTTCGCGTGGCCGAACAGCACCTTTTCAGCAAACGTGAGCGGTCGCCCAAGCCGACGACGTGCAATGTCGACGTTTCTTACGAGTTTCTCGTACGTGGACCGCACCTCATCCATAGAAGCGTTGCATCCAACTACTTTGCCCATCGCGTGCTCCGTGTTCCGTCCTCGGTGCTCCGTGCGCTTAACGATCTACTTCGTCGACAATAACGCTAAGCATCATATCGCCCACTGCTGTCGATTGCGCGATTTCAATGCCCTCTACCACGTAACCGAACAAGTTGTAGTCCTTGCCCAACTTGCGCGTGCAGTCGTCGATTGTGATGAAGAACTGTGACCCGTTGGTGTTCTTTCCTGAGTTCGCCATTGCAACCGCGCCAAGCGTGTATTCGCCGATTACGTCTTCGTCCTGAAACTTGTAGCCAGCGTCGCCGGTTCCGGTCCCTTGCGGGCAGCCACCCTGGATGACGAAATCAGGAACAACACGGTGAAACTTCAGTCCGTCGTAAAATCCATTGCGGGCAAGGCCGACAAAGTTGTTGACCGTGTTCGCAGCCAATTTCGGGTCAAGGTCCATGACGATGTCGCCGCGTTCGGTCTTGATCGTCGTCCTATAGATCTTGGACCCGTCGATTTGATATTCAGGTAACTCAGGCACGTTCGCTCCTAGCGGGAGGCTTGTTTGGGTAGGGTCGTTGGCGATGCCTTCACGGCTTCTGCAAGGAGTCCACGCACAGCATTAGCCATTGGACCGCCGGGGTCCCCGACAAGGTACCGCTGAAACTCGGGTATCGCGGAAGCGGGGTCACCGCGGTCACGCAGAAGGATCGTCCCTCGGAAGAATCTGGCATCCGGATACAGGGGATCGATCGCAATGGCCTTGTCTATTAGTTCGAGCCCTTCGTCAGGAAATCCTCCGAGTCGAATAACCCAGCCGCTGTAAGCAAACGGTTCGGGGTCGGTTGGGTCGAGCGTTGCCGCCTGTCGATAAGCCTCGAGTGCGCCAGCGCGGTCCTGTCGCCCCAAGCGAAACCGAGCTAGAGCGAGATGCGCCAATGCGTCTCCCGGCGCCCTGTCCACAGCGGCTTCGAGCATCAGTGCTCTCGATTCATCCGATACCTGAGCACTCTCTGCGGAGCGCCCGGTCGGGTTCGAGCCAGGCGCCCGCACACCAGTTCCAATTGCCAACGCAATACCGGTGGCGATCGCAAAACCAACAAGGGCAACGGCCACACCAATCCGGCGGGCAGGTGATGGGTTCGCACTCTCATCGCGAGCAAAACCATCTAGTGCGTCAACAACGTCGTCATTAACACCGTCAGCACGACGCCAGCGTCGGACGGCAAATATTAGGCAGCCTGCTCCAACGATTATCACCGTTACCGGCAATGTCCACAACAACAAACCGACGCCCTCAGCTGGGGGCTCCAACAGAATCGAATCTCCGAAGCGGTCTGCAAATACGCGCCTTATCGTCGCGTCACTTTGTCCATCTCGAATACGAGTTTCAATATCTCGGCGTTGCGCACGCGCTGACGCTGTCGATGACTCCGCTACCGACAAGCCCTCGCAGTCCACGCAACGAAACTGGGCTGCGAGTCTGTTCGTGTGCTCATCAATTGACTCCGATGAACCATTCGGCCAAAGCGCGAATGCGACGGCTCCGAACAGCAAGGCTCCGAGTACCACCATTTGGAACCATCCGCGCGAGTGTCTGCTCATCCGGAGCCTTGCGCGCGGGCCACCATCTGATCGAGTTCACTCACACTTATAGGTCCATACTTCGATCCCACGATTACACCGTCGGGCCCGATCGCGAATGTTTCTGGTTGGCCGCGCGTTCCGAATGCCAATGTCGCTGCTTCAGCATCCGCATCCTGGCGCGCCGCCCACAACATTTCATCCGCTTCAGCAGCCTCGCGGATCGCGCTAGTGGTGTCGTCTCTCGGTATGCCCACCAATACAACGGACGTGTCCATGGAAATGCGTGAGTGCCACTCCTGTAGGGCGGGGAGTTCTTCACGGCAGGGGATGCACCACGAGTTCCAGAAGTTAATAATCACCGTCTTGCCGGCTAGGGACTCGGATGAAACTGGCGTCCCATCGAGCATCGTGGCGCTCCACCGTGGCGACTGTTCGCCCAGCAACGCACTGACCTTCGTATCCGCTCGCGGGTCTGTTCCTACGGTCAGAGCCAATACAACCGCGAGCGCGGCAACCATCAGGCCGGATGCGATAGCAACCCATCGCCACGGGTATTTCACCCGGTGACCTCAACGATTGGCTCAGCGTCTCCCTCGTATACCGATGGATCCGAACGATTCGTACGTCGACGCAATGAAGGCAGCAGCGCAATAGCCGTTCCAAGGGCCATGACCAAGCCGCCAATCCAAAGCCAAAGCGTCATCGCATGCACCGAGACACTTATGGTCACGCGGCCTCGCTCAGTCGGCGACGAGATGAGCGTGAGATACAAGTCTTCTAAAAGGCCGGTGCGCACCGAAGGGGTACCGATTCCCATATTGGAGTTTGGAAACGTCGAGATCGAGGGCGCGTAAGTACCGAGGGACCGGCCATCCCTGTGAATATCTAAATCTGCTGACACGGTGATCTTCTGCGCGGTCGTTGTTGTTCGCGTACCGATGAATTTGAGTTGGTAACCACCTACTTCTACAGACTCGCCTTCCTTCAGCCGCACTTCTTGTTTGGTCCCGAAGGCGCCAGCCGAAGCGAGAGCCAAAGCGATTAGAACGACTCCTACATGAACAACGAGGCCGCCATAGCGACGCGGGTTTCCACGTACTGTTCGGACTAGAGCGCGCGTTCGTCCTACCTCATCTACGCGCCTTCGCTGCGAGACGGCGTGTGAGACCTCGCGCACAATGCCCAGAAGGGCGAATACCGCCAGTCCGAATGCTAGGGCCGTTAAAAGATCTCGCGTCAAGAAGATCAAAGTTGCGATCATCACGGCTACGCCGCTGTATGCGGGTATGAGTAATCGCCGACCTAGGACATCGCCCGTAGTTCCCTGCCACGGCAACGCTGGCGCGACGGCCATTAGGAATAGCAACGCGAGGCCCAATGGCGAAGTCATCCGGTCGAAGTACGGCTCACCTACCGTCAACCGCGACCCTCTGACTGCTTCAGCTACCAATGGGAAAACGGTACCTAGAAGCACAACAAATGCGAGGCCCGCGAATAACAGGTTGTTGGCGAGGAACGCAGCTTCTCCGGAGACAGCCGAGTCGATCTGACCAGTTGAGTGCAATTCATCTGCACGCCATGCAATTAACCCAATACCAACTATCGCGACTATTACCAAATACCCGAGCAGCCAGGGCCCAATCCCGGATTGGGTAAACGAATGAACCGAATTGATAATTCCGGAGCGAGTCAGAAACGTTCCGAGAATCGTCAAGCAAAACGTCGCTATTACTAGCGACAAGTTCCAGACGCGAAGCATGCCGCGCCGCTCCTGCACAAGTACCGAATGGATAAAGGCGGTCGCAGTCAACCACGGGAGCAACGACGCGTTCTCAACCGGGTCCCATGCCCAATATCCGCCCCAGCCGAGAACTTCATAACTCCACCATGCCCCGAGAATTATCCCAACCGTAAGGAAACCCCACGCAGTTAGCGTCGCCCGGCGCGTATCTTCGAGCCAGCCTTCACTAAACCGACCGGTTATTAATGCCGCCATCGCGAATGAGAACGGTACGGTCATTCCGACGTATCCGAGGTACAGCATCGGCGGATGAAACGCCATCAGTGGGTGATTCTGAAGCAACGGGTTTGGTCCGCGTCCATCGGCTGGGATGACACCACTAACAAGCTCAAATGGGTTAGCAGCGAATGCCATGAAAATGAAAAAGAAGAGCGCTACAGAGAGGGCAACTATCAACGCCCATGCGACCATCGGGTCGGCAACACGTTCGCGAAACCGGTAAGCCATAAATGCGAGGTAACCACCCAGGATCAGCGCCCACATGAGGATCGATCCCTCAAGGGCAGCCCACAGCCCGGTAACCGTAAACAGGAGTGGGGTAGAACGCGCGTTGTTTTCTGCGACATATCGCAGTGAAAAATCATGTGACACCAGAGCCCATTCCATCGCACCGACAGCAAGTAACGCAGCGCCCAAAACTAGGTAGACACAGCGGCGTCCGCTACGAAGCAACGATTCGTCTTTGCGCAAAAGGCCGAGACCTAGCAACCACATTCCAACGGCTGCACCACCGATTCCGATTGCGAGCGCTAGCACGCCTAGCTGGGCCTTCACGCTCCCCGCTCGCCTGCGTTCACCTTCGGTGGCGTGTAATCCTCACCATGTTTGATCATGATTCGATCCGACGCGAACGCATCGCCACGACCCCATTTCCCTTCGCACACAACAGGCGCTCCGTCCTCGAATAACTGGGGGGTATCACCTTTGTGAATTACTGAGAGGGTCTCTTGACCGTCTGTCACCTCGAACGCAACCCCTTCATCGGTCGTTTTAACTGAACCAGGGACAACTGCCCCAGCAATACGGAACCGACCGTCATCATCACGCGCCTGCGTCGCTTCTGACACGGTTCGGAAATACACGACGTTGCCACTTAGAGCAAACGCCAATATGACGACCGCAATTACAGCGCCTATACAAACCAATGCAGCAACGATGTAGCGCGCCCGCGGTTGGGCGCGTGGAGTTGGCGATGTCACTGGTCACGCTCAGCACTCAGACGAGTCTCGCCGACCCGAATACGAGCGCGCGTTCGAAGCCAGTAGCCAGCGACGACCGCGGCGGTCAACAGCCACCCAGTTATCACATACGTCCATGCGTCCGCTTGAGACGCTCTCGCGGCGGCGACGAATATGGCGGCAATGCTCAAGTCGTCTCCCCTGGATTGCCACCAGTCCGCGTTCTGATCGCTCGCGCGAGAGCTTGCCCGGCCAACGCGTCATCGATCACCGCAAGCCGATAACGCCGATCGAGGAGATAGACGTAAACAAGAGTGAAAGCCAATACCGCTATCCAAAGTGTGAGGGCCTGCACTCCTTCGATTCTTGCCGAGAGTTCCGGATTGAAAACCGTGGCCTTTTGGTGGAGGGTGCGCCACCATTCAACGGAGAAATGAACAATCGGAACGTCAACGAACGCGATCAGCGCGGCGATCGCATTTCGCTTTCCAGATGCCACTGGTTCACCGGGAACGCGCCGTAGAGCCAAGTATCCGAGGTACAGGAAGAACAACACCGCGGTTGTGACCAGTCGCGCATCCCACGCCCACCACACGCCCCATATCGGTCTCCCCCAGAGGGAACCAACAACAAGGGTGAGCCCGGTGAAGATCACGCCAAGTTCAGCTGATGCGCCCGCTACGCGATCCCAAACAATTGAGCGCGTACGCGGCCAAAGGAAAAGTGCAGATGCGATAGCGGTGACAAGAAACGCGAAATATGCGAGCCAAGCGGACGGCACATGAAGGTACAGGAGCCGCATTGCCTCGCCTTGTCGGTCGTCCGGTGGCGCGCCCCACAACCCAAACAGGCACAACGCGACCACACCGATAACGGCCCCAACGCCGATAACGCGACCCATGCGCGGGTCAAGAAGTTGATCTCGGGGGTTCAATCGTTCTCCCAAAGCGTCCCGAACGCCAGGACACCAAACGCCGTATAAAAGGTAGCGAAAATCCATAGCAATCCGACCCAAGGCCAAGCATCGCTAGGTGCCCCTTCTAGCCCACCTTCGAACGCGCGCGTGGCACCGAGTAATACCGGAGCGAGAACCGGCAACAGCAACAGCGGTAACAATGTCTCGCGTGATCTGAGTCCCGCTGCAAGCACGCCGTAGAGGGTACCGGTGCTTGCGATACCGAGCGTCGCAGCCGGCGCAGCGGCTAAAAGTACCAAAAGTCCATTGACTTCAACCCCGTAAAGAATGACGACTGCAGTTCCGAGAAGAATCTCAAGAAAAAGTAACTCCGCTGCAATCGCAGCCATTTTGCCAAGGAACACAGCGGAACCATCGAGGCCGGTCAAACGGAGCCCGTCCCGTGCGTTTGACTTTTCTTCAACGGCGAATGCTCGGCCAACTGCGAGTAACGCTGCGAGAAGAACAGTCACCCAGAACAGTCCAGGTGCAACACGGGTAAGTAATCCGCTATCAGGATCTAGCGCGAAAGCGAAAAGGATCACCACGATGATTCCGAACGGCAGAATCTGTCCGAGCGCGATACGCGACCGCGCCTCTATACGCAGATCCTTACCGGCGACGAGAGACGCTTCTCTCCAAAGCCGCATCAGAGATTCTCTCGCGCACAATCGACGATGGTGCCGGATTGGACACGCACCTCGCGACTCGCAAGTTGACGAGAGAGTTCAAGTTCATGTGAGGCCAGAACTACCGTCCTGCCCTCGCTAGGAGCGGAAGAGATGATCTCATGAAGGCAAGCGCGCCCTTCCTCGTCTAGACCGGCGTGTGGCTCGTCGAGTAGCAGCAGCTCGGGATCGCGCACCAACGCGTTAGCGAGTGCGAGCCTGCGTCTCTGACCCGCCGAGAGGTGAGCGTGCCTAACGGCAGCCAGTGCACCTAGTCCCGTCCGTTCGAGGACCTCGCTGATTCCCGTACCGGTCAGAGCGCTCGCCTTAAAAGTGAACTGAAGATTTTCCATAACGGTCAAGTCGTCGTAGCAATAAGTCTCATGTCCCACTAAAGCGAGCCTGTGGCGTGCCGACCTTCGATCCTTGAACAAATCGACTCCGAAAACCCGTGCCTCGCCAGAATGCGGCGGTATCAGACCGGCCATCAAGCGCAACAACGTGGTCTTACCAGCGCCGTTCGGTCCTTCGAGAAGCAGCACGTCAAGCGGTTCAACCTGCAGGTCGACTCCAGCGAGAGCAGGGAATGTGCCAAGTAGGCACACAACGGAGTGGAACTCGACGAGCGGCACACAAGCCTCCGGAGCTCCCGAACGGAGCCCTCCCAGAGCCCTGGATTCTAGGGATGGTCGGTTCAATACGGCGAACCGGGTCATCCGCTGACACGGATTGCTCGCCGTCGGCACCTACGATCGACCCCAATGCGAAAGGTCGTAGGCGGCATCGGCCGCGCGCTGATAACCACCGGGTTACTGATCCTGGGCTTCGTGGCGTATCAGCTTTGGGGTACCGGGCTGTACACGGCACGCGAACAGAGTTCGCTCAAGGCGGACTTCCGCGCCGAACTCGAGGTAGCCGCAACAACGACGACGACTCAGGGAAAGCCCCCACCGACTCCAGCGCCGCCACAGGGCGAGCCGCTCGCGGTCATTCAGATTCCGAAGATCGGCCTAGAGACCGTCGTTGTCGAAGGGGTGACGGTTGCGGATCTACGTAAGGGTCCTGGCCACTATCCAGAAACGCCGTTGCCTGGCCAAATCGGTAACGCAGCCATTGCTGGACATCGCACAACCTACGGAGCGCCGTTTAATCGAATCGATGAACTACTGATTGGCGACACGATCGTTGTAAGAACAATCGATGGCAACTACACATACAAGGTTACGGAACAATTGATTGTGTCGAGGCGCGATGTCCACGTGCTGGTTCCTACGACAACAGCGGAGTTGACGCTAACGAGTTGTCACCCGAAGTACTCCGCCTCACAGCGGATTATCGTGAAGGCCGTCCTTCAAGAGGAACTGAGCGCTGAGCCAACCGTCTCGACCGTCAAGAACGACAACAAAGCTGACTTTGAATCTGGTATCGCTGAAGATAAATCAGCGACAGGTCCGCTGTTCGTTTGGTTGTTCGCAGCCGCCGTAGTCGGGGTGCTTTGGTGGCTGGCATTCCGTCGTTGGCGGCGCTGGACGACATGGGTCGCGGGTGCAATACCGTTCACCATCGTGCTTTGTGGCGTTTACTTCCACATCGAGCGGCTCTTACCGACTAGTTACTGATCCGGCTCTCCCAACGCCGGCACCGACGTCCAAGCCAACAGACGCAGGTATGCGCTAGGTCCCACCGAACAGCGGTTCGCGCTTCTCGCTGAAGGCCTTCAAGCCCTCCTGCAAATCATCGCTTAGGAAGGCAGCATCTTCTAACGCGCGCAGTTCCACGTCGGCTGCTTCAGGGTCGCCTTGTGCCATCACAAGATTAAGAGCGCGCTTGTGACCCTTGACGGTTAGAGGGGCGAGGGCAGCCAACTCACGAGCGAGATGAATGGCGGCGGCTTTCGCATCGGATCCATGCCTGCTAACGAGTCCCATTGTTTTCGCTTCTTCAACATCTATCGCGCGTCCGGTGAGCAATAGGTCGCGCGCAGCCGCGTGACCAACCAGCAATGCAAGCCTGCGAACATTCGACGCGCTGAGCACTATGCCCAATCTGGCCGCCGGTATGCCGAGCTTGGCATGGTCGGCTACGACACGAAAATCACACGCGACTGCGAGTTGCAAACCCGCACCTAGCGCAGGGCCGTTAATTGCTGCGATTACCGGTGCGGGATGATCGACGATCGCGTCAAGCAATAGTTCGAACGCTGGACGGAAGGTATCGCCCCCACCATGTTCGAGGCCGCCTGATGCTGCCGGTGATCGCGCATTGTCATCGGCGCGGCGTGCTATGTCTGCTCCAGCACAGAATGCCGTGCCCTCACCTGTGATAACAATCGCCCGCAGTTGATGCGAATTTTCGAGACGTTCACGCAACTCTCCGCAGAGTTCCGCATTGAGTGCGTTCCGCCGCTCGGGTCGATCGATCGTGGCTACCGAGACTTGGTCAGATATTTCGTCCCACCGGATCACTTTGAGTCCTTCCATATCAACACGATGACGTCAAGACTCGTCGATGATCGCTATGAGGTCGCCCTCTTGAATGACCTGATCGGGCTCGACAAAGAGTTCTCTCACGATCCCTGGGACTTCAGTCACGACTGGAATCTCCATCTTCATTGACTCGAGGATGCATATCTCGTCGCCCTCAGCGACTGCCTTTCCGACTTCGGTACGAACCTGCCAAACATTCGCTGCAATTTCTGCTCGGATCTCCGCCATGCGATTTCGCTCCGTCTCCCGGTATCAATTGAGACACACGGCCTCTTCTGGGTGCACGTTATACGCCGCCAACAAGATCAGGCAGATCACCCGCAGTGCCCCTTTTCAGCGCTGAATCCGAGCACCCTGGTGCTCAATACGCGTGTCGAAAGGCTTTTCTGCTTAAACGGGGATCACTCCGTGCTTGCGCCACGGACGATCGACGCGCTTATCGCGAGCAATCTGTAACCCTCGCCAAATCGCATGCCGCGTTTCGGCCGGGTCGATCACGTCATCGAGTTGAGCATGCCCAGCAGCGATATACGGATCAATATTTGCGCGTATCTCTTCTGCTAGTTCAAGGCGCTTCTGAGCACGCTCTTCCTCTGGCACTGCATCGAGTGTCTTGCGATGAATGATGTTGACCGCGCCGTCTGGCCCCATCACTGCAATCTCGGCCGTAGGCCACGAGACGATGTAGTCGGCTTCATACGCGAGGCCATTCATGACGAAGTAACCCGCACCATAACTCTTGCGCATAACCACCGAAATCTTTGGCACAGTCGCCTCGCTCACGGCAAACAGCATTTTCGCTCCGTGGCGAATGATCCCCTGCTTCTCTACCGCTGACCCGACAATGAATCCTGGAACATCGTGCAAAAACACGAGTGAAATGCCAAACGCATCGCACAACCACACGAACCGTGCAGCCTTGTCTGCAGCATTAACGTCCAGCGCTCCACCGAGCACCATTGGTTGGTTGGCAACGATGCCCACCGGTTCACCGCCAATTCGTGCAAACCCGGTCACGATGTTCTTCGCCCACTCCGGCTTCATCGCAAAAAAATCACCGTCGTCGACGACTGCTCGAATCACTTTGCGAACGTCGTAGGCGCGACGCGGAGCAGTTGGAACAATGTCGTAGATCTCTTCAACGCGACGGTCGACAGGGTCAGCGCATGCACGTATCGGTGGACGTTCTTGATTGTGCTGTGGAAAAAATGACAAGTACTCGCGGACGATCCGGAGACACTCTGCGTCATCAGCTACTTCTAAGTCGGCAACGCCGCTGATCTTTGTGTGAACGCCGGAACCGCCCATCTCTTCTTCAGTCACGTCTTCGCCAACGGCTGCCTTCACCAAATGGCGACCCGCCAGAGCCATCGACGACGTCCCCTTCACCATGGGCACAAAGTCTGCGAGTGCAGGTATGTATGCAGTGCCCGCTGCGCAGTGCCCAAGCATCGCTGCAACCATTGGCACAACGCCGCTCATCGCAACCTGCTCTCGAAACAGATCACCCGCACCGGCGAACGTGGAACCACTTGTCGCTTGAATTCGTGCCCCTGCAGAATCGAGTAGCCACACCATCGGTATGCGCTGGCTCAATGAAAGATGGCGTAGCCGTCGAATCTTGTTTTCCCCGACCGCACCCATCGAACCCGCCATCACGGTGAAGTCGTATGCAGCTACTGCGACCCTGCGTCCATCGATCTCACCTACACCGGTTACGGCGCCATCGGCAGCCAGGTATCGATCACTGAGCGCGGCATCCATATGATCGGCGAGCATTCCGTATTCAACCCAAGTCCCTGGATCAAGCAGCAGGTCGAGTCGTTCGCGAACCGTCAACTTGCCGAGAGACCGTTGGCGCTCAACGAATTTCTCGCCGCCGAGCCCTAAAGCGCGTTCGCGACGGGCCGCGAGATCACTAACCAGTGGACCCCAGTCATGCATGTCGCCGCCCGACGTCGAGTTCGTTTCAGTCATGGGGAACATGCTCTCACGGTTAACGCCCTTTCCATACTGGAGCGCGTTTTTCTGCGAATGCTGCAACTCCCTCAGCCGCATCTTCCGATGAAGTGTGCACAGTGAGCATCGACTGTAAGTAATCGAGTGCTGGATCGGAATCCATTTCAAGTACGCGGTAGAACGCGTCACGACCCCATCGCATAACCAACGGTGACTTTGCTGCGAGCATAGATGCCAATTCGTTAACGGCCTCATCAAGTTCAGTTGCCGCCACGACTCGATTTACAAACCCAATGCGTTGTGCCTCCGCTGCATCGACACGCCTGCCAGTCATTTGCAGTTCGAGCACCGTGCGCGCAGGCATAGACCGCAGTAAAGGAACGGTGATCATGTAGGGCCACAGTCCTACATTCACTTCGGGAGTACCAAATTGAGAATCATCGGAGGCGACCACCAGATCACAAGACAACGCGAGCCCGAAACCACCCGCGAGTGCGTAGCCGCGTACTCGTGCAATCGTCGGTTTACCTAGCGCCCATAACTCGCGAAAGAGATTCGCGAGAAGGCCTCGACCGTCGTGCGCTTCGGAAGCGCTCCCATTCGCGGCGATGCCACTGAGATCAGCGCCTGCACAAAATGCGTGATCCCCTGCACCGGTGAGCACCAACACATGAACGTCCTCATCGGCTTTCGCTGCGGCCACACCGTCACGTAGACCCTGCATCACGCCATACGACATCGCATTGCGCACATCGGGTCGATTAATCGTCAACGTGGCGACGGAATCCGCAACTTTGTAAAGGACCTCTTCTTCACTCATATGCGCACAGTAGGCCCGGATCGCACTGAGGTACGCAAGTCCACCCAACAGACGGCCGCCGTCACTACCCTCAGAGCTGTGTTGCTCTACCTAATCGCTCTGCTAGCGGCCGTGATCGTGGTTCCCGTCACAGGAGGAGACTACCGACGACTCAATGAGATCGCTCTGGTTCGTTGGGGCCTTCTGTTCGCTGGCCTTGGAATCCAAATCGCGATGGAGTTTTTGGATTTCCCCGAAGCGCGCTGGACCGACGCGGGCCTTGTACTACTCCTTTTGTCGTACGTCTGCATCCTCGGTTTCTGCGTATCGAACCTACGAACGTCGGGTATCGGCGTTATCACCGTCGGCATCGCGTTGAACGCATTTGTGATCGCAATTAATCAGGGCATGCCGTATGAATCTCCAAAGGGCGTCGGGTTCCATGCCTCGGTTAAGCATCGCCCTCTCGAACCAGGTGACAGGTTCACGTTCCTTGCCGACACGATCCCATTGGGCGGGCCGTTCCAGGCTTCGATCTCTTTCGGTGACCTCGTAATTGCTGTCGGGCTTGTCGAGGTGGCTTACCGCAATAGCCGACAACCTCGTCGTGCACGAACAAGCACGCCAGAAGAAGGCGAAAACCCAGAGACCGATTCGAACGCGTACGAACTTTGGTTAAGAGAGAGCGGGAACGCTGTTGTGAATTACAACTCGCTCGAGAGCGTCGATGACCCGGGTGTCGTAGACAAATCCAGGTCCTGAGTAAAGAGCGTCTAGAGCCGCCTGCGCTCCGCTATTTTCGCCCCAAGCAAGTTCGTCGTAGGTGCTCGCTACGCGCAGTATCTGTCCACCAATACCACCGCCGTCGGCGGCGAGAAGATCGGCGACCGGCGCAAGGTGGCCAGCTTGACGGAGAATCTCAGCACCCTTTTCTGTTGCTTCACTCGATGACAAAGAATCGGTGCCTTCGGATACGTCTAGACACAAGTAACCAATGTGATGGAGCAATGCTGCGTTCCATAGATAGTCGAGGTCTTGCCGATCTACTCCCAATTCGCGGCCAAGTGCGACGGACAAGTCCGCGACGCGTTCGGCGTGACCTTCGATTGTTAGACCCGCCAACTCGGGTAGGACGGACAACGCAACAATCGTCTGTTCGTGGACGCGCTTAATCGCGTCGAGTCGCTCGTACGCGTACCAAGCTGCCAGTAACGGGATGGAAAACAACAACGGTGCCCAAAGCCCCATCCCATTCGCGTTTCCAACCCCTTGGTAGGCGACAGACATGAGGACGCCACTCGCGATTAGGGCGAGGTCAGCGAGTCTTCCATCGACTGCCCAAGAGAGACGACGCTTTCTAATCATCCACGTTGCATCGTCGATGCCGATCTCGACCATTCCCGCCAAGGTGAGCGCTGCCATGACCACACCAATTCCCGCTGTATCGGCAGGCGCTTGCAGAACGAGTTGGTAGGCGGCGAGCGCACAGGCAGCGCCGATGAGACGGCTAAATGTTAAAGCGAACCGCCCCACCAACGGGTCAGCGGGTCGCAAGACAAGCAGCAACGCGAACGCTGAAGCAATCACAATCGCGAACTCTGCAGTGTTCGCCGCGCGAACAAGAACCATCACAAAAACGAATGACAGAGGCAACGGCCACCTGCCACTTGGCCGCAGCATCAGCAAGTCACCAATCGCCACACAACCTCCGAGCAGCACGAGCGCACTCCATTGACTGCCCGGATCATTGAACTGCGCCAAAGCTGCCACCAATACCGACAGGAAACACACGCCAGCTACGCGTCCAGCCTGGTTGCTCATCGAACCAACTCGCTGCGAGCCGATTCCATCACGAGATCGCCCAGACCTGCAGATCCCGTGGTTCCCTCGGGGGCGTCCTCGTGATGAATCTCTTGCTCGTGTCCCTGCCCATAAATCTCGCCGCGCCTGGTGAGAGCGGAAATGAGTGCATCGACAACCCTCGGATGAAACTGCTTTCCCGCGTTTTGCTGCAGCTCTCGAAACGCGACCGCTTGCGATAGTGCTTTGCGATAGGCACGAGTTGAAGTCATTGCATCGAAAGCATCGGCTACCGCAACAATATATGGCTCAATAGGTTGCCCCCGATCGTCTGCCACCGGAGTAAGTCGCGCAGCCTCGGAGCTCGCACTCGGAGCAACAGGCGCGAGGAAATCGATCTTCGTGAGTATCTCGACAGATACATCTTCGTGTTTACGCACCAGCGCGAACTCTTCCGCCGTCAATTTGCCGGGTTTGTTGAGCAAGTGATTTGGAACTACCAACTTCCCAACGTCGTGCATGAGGGCCGCCAGGCGGAGTCGCTCCAGGCGACCAGCCGGTATGCCAAGTTCGATCCCTATGTAGTTCGCAAACGTGGCGACGCGTTCTGCGTGGCCAGCCGTGTAAGGGTCTTTGGCCTCAAGCGCGCCAATGAGAATGCGCACAGTCGATTCGTACTGATCCTTAAGCGCGACATATGCCGAGAACGCCTGACGAGCGACAAGGATGGGCACCACGAACAACGGAACCAGGACGAGTCCGTACTCGAGGTACAACTGACCGAGGAAAACCCCGAGAAGGGCAAAGGGGTAGAAGGCCAAGAGTTCTCGGCCGCAAACTGATAGCACCGACAAGAAGAGGCGGTCTGTCGAGAGGGCTACTGCCATCGACACAAGGACCACACTCACCAGCGAATACGCGAGTGCCGCTGGAAGCGATGCGACAAGAAGGTCGCGAGGCGCTACCTCGCCGTCACCGACAACCGCCCAAAAAACAAAGGTCCCAGCTAATGAGGCGAGCCCAAACATCGAAGAGTTAAAAAGCAGTTTGCGCCACTCACCGTGCAGGAGATGTGGCAGATACAAGCCACCGGCCACCCCAACGAGCATCGGGCCCAAGTAACTATCGGTGCCGCGGAACACGACCATCGCCCCCATGCACAGCATCACGCCAGCGCTCGACCCGAGTTCACCGGGAAGCAGCGCTATCTGATTCTCTGCAAACGCGTGCAGCAGAGCGAACACCAACAGCGGGAGGAGGGCGGGCAAGGGGCCGCGTACGCCGAGCGCAATGGCTACGGAGGTCGCGACAATTGCGAGCCCTATGCAGAGTGTTGTGAGCTTTGTCTGACTATTGCGTTGGTTCACCTGGTCCTCGGTGGATCGGGCAGAGGCGGCAAGACCCCGGCACTTCGGTCACACACGTTCTATTAGCGCCACTTGATTGCGCCGCCAGCAAGCAGCAACGCAGCCGCGCTCGACATGAGCAGACCCATTCGGACGTAGACTTTCTTCACAGGAAATCACCCTCTTCACAAGGATTCTCCCTGGCGCAACTCTTGAGCCCCAGGGGATACCCGCTTCGCTATACAGACCCCTCGGTCTGCGGTGCTGTGTCGAGGTCTCGCCGTCTCTGTCTGATTCACACCGGAGAACCGGGCGTCTTCCTCCTCGCTCCATCGGCCCTCTAGGGGCTCGCTTACGAATAAACGTCAATGTCGTCAAATCCAGATTTTCCCGGGCCAAGAACTCGCCCAACAAGGTGGAATCAGACTTTACTCTGTCAACAGTAACAACACTAGTCACATTCGCCGCTTTGAGTAAGCAAATGGGTCCCAAGGACCACTGAACGTGGTGGATCCGCCTAGCATCGGCGTAGTGGTCCACCGGGGCCTTGAGGTTGGAGCGCCGAAGTGGACGATTTAGGGGACGAACTCGAGGTCCAATCAGAGGTCCTTGAGTTGGAACGGGAACTTTGTCGCCTACCCGAAATCTCGGCGGCGCGCGTGGTAACAAACGCTGACGGACATCCTTCAGAAGTGCACATCCTGGCCAGCTCCTCCAAGCACGCGAAACAAGTTGTGCGAGACGTTCAGTCGGTAGCTCTTGCAAGTTTCGGAATCGAACTCGACCGTCGCATCGTGTCGGTTGTGCAACTCGGCGACAACGGAGATTCCGATCCTCAGCCGCAATCACCTTCGGCTATTCGAGCTGTACTGGTGAATGTTGCCAGTGAAGTCAGCGGTCTTCGTTCGCTTGTGCGCGTAACACTTCGTCGCGCAGGAACGGAAACGGTCGGTTTCGCAGAAGGATCGATCGCGTCAACGGCGCGGCACCGTCTCGTGGCCACCGCGACGGTCGACGCCTTGCGGCAACTTGAAACCGCTGCCGAGTGCATCGACGTAGACAGTGCTCAAGTGGTGCGCGTAGGAGCGCATGATGTCGCGTTCGTGGTAATCGTGTTTGTCCTGCCGCCGAGCGAACAGTTGTCTAGTGGTTCAGCAATTGTGCGCGAGCACGCTGACGGAGACGCTGTCGTGCGCGCCGTGCTCGACGCGACCAACCGTCGCTTGCCTCAACTCGCCTAACGCGCGCTCGCTACTCCTAGGGTTCGCCCGAGGTAGGGAACCAAATCACAAGCTGCTTCCACATCGTGAACGCGCAATACATCCGCACCATTTTCAATCGACAAAGTCAGATACGCGAGCATCCGGTGGGTTTCGGCTTTCCGCGGTACCGGGATTAGCACCGGCGCTCCAGCGCAGCGCAGCGATTCGAGACTTCGAATTGTCGCTAGTTGGAGCCGACCGTATCCCTCGTAATCGCTGCGGTAGTTGATCGAAAGACCAGGATCTACAAAGACTTGTTGTACGCCCTGCCCGGCAAGGCGAAGCGTGGTTGCAGATAGCGCATCGGCGATCACGCCTGGCGTCTGATCGCTGAGCTTCCGGTCTCCAACTTGAAGCGGATTGGTGCCCTCGATATGCATCACCACGCCAGCCAAGTCACGACCGGTGAGCAGCGCGACCATTCTCGGGTCGGCGAGCCCACCTGTGTCATTCACGATCGAAGCCCCAAGTTCGATGGCGACAGTTGCCACATCGGGTTTCCAAGTATCTATAGAAACCACGAAGCCATCGGCAACGAGCAGTTCGAGCGCGGGAGCCATGCGCGCGATCTCTTCCTCGGGAGATATTTCGCGATTCTCAAAGTGGCTCGACTGCGCACCGAGGTCAATGATCGACGCGCCAAGGTCGCGGTAACGCCGGGCACGGTCCAATGCATCAAATGGCGATGCGACAACCGATGCCTTGATCCGCGACTCGGGAGAAAGGTTTATGACGGCCATGACATGACTAATGCCATCGTCGAAAACAAGGTTCGCGTTGGGAAGTTTCATCTCATACCGCAAGGCCACGAGGGAATAGTACGTATCCAACAGCGACACTTCCTTCTACGTCGCTCCCCTCGGCTCATAAACCGGGCCTACGCTGTGTTTGTGAAACCCGTCGAAGCCAAACGTGCCCAAATATCGAGGGGAGTTGTTCTGGCTAAGCGCATCGGATACACAGCCCTTCTGATCTCGATCGCCGTATTCGCTTTCGGGGCGTTGTTGGGATTCCCGCAGTGGACGGTGGTCGTAGTTATGGGATGTCTCGTGATTGCAACCGTGGTGCTGCCGATCCCGATCGTCCTGGGATACGGAATCCGAGCAGCAGAACGTGAAGAACAAGGTGGAAAACCGTTCCACTAGCCCAGTAAACCGTTTCAGCGGCGAATCTGAGCACCCTGGTGCGCAATACGCGTGTCGAAATGTTTGAACGGTCGGTTTCACGCGTTGAACCCCACGGCATTATGGTGCGCGGGCCAATCCGTCGAAGGGACCCACAATGCCAAAGGCCGCAGTTTGTACCGCCGTAGGTGCACCGGTAGAGATCATGGATGTCGACCTAGCGTCACCGAAAGCTGGAGAGATTCGCGTCCAACTCGGCGCATCCGGTGTTTGTCACTCGGACCTATCCGTAACTAATGGCACGCTCCCAATCGCTCTCCCGGTTGTTCTTGGTCATGAAGGTGCCGGAACAATCACCGAGCTTGGCGAAGGCGTAGACAATCTTGCCGTCGGTGACCACATCGTTATCTCATGGGTACCGCAGTGTGGAGCATGTT
This sequence comes from Bifidobacterium breve, assembly GCA_945865605.1. GTDB lineage: Bacteria > Actinomycetota > Acidimicrobiia > IMCC26256 > JAENVU01 > SHUZ01. Next base: position 10,095 of record CAMBEL010000002.1, on the reverse strand, counting down.
TTTTCTGCGAACGCGACCAGGGCGAGTTGTGCGAGTCGGGAAGCGCCGCTGCAATGTCAGGCGGCCTACTCGATATGACACCTCGCTTCTCGCGCGATGGTCTCCCCGTGTTCCAAATGGCGGCATCCGGGACATTCACCGAAGAGACTGTGATCCCAGCAATCGGCGCGGTGAAGATCGATAAAGACTTCCCGATGGCCGATGCGGCACTGATCGGTTGCGGAGTGCTTACCGGATTCGGCGCTGCTGTCAATACCGCGAGCATTCGCAAGGGTGACAGCGTTGTCGTAATCGGTTGCGGCGGGGTCGGACTCAACACCATCCAAGGTGCGAAGTACGCGGGCGCTGAACGAATCATCGCCGTCGATATGGTCGAAGGAAAACTGAACACCGCAAAGATCTTCGGTGCCACGGACACCATCAACGCGTCGGACGGAGACGCCGTTGGGAAGGTTTTCGAACTCACAAGCGGACGCGGAGCCGATGTTGCATTCGAAGTCATTGGCCTCGGAGCAACTATCGAGCAAGCCTTCCAGATGACCCGCCGCGGCGGTCAAGCCATCATCGTTGGTGTCCCAAGTTTCGATGTGACGATGACGCTGATGCCAGCCATGGATCTTCTTGTTCAGGAGAAGCAGATCCGCGGGTGCTGGTACGGGGGTTCGAACGTACACACAGACGTTCCAAAACTCGCGCGGCTCTACCAAGAAGGCACTCTTTTGCTTGATGAATTGATCTCTGCTCGCATCACGCTTAACGATGTCAACGATGCCCTTGCAAACATGAGTTCAGGGGAAATCGCCCGTTCGGTTATCGAATACAAGTAACGCCAATCACTTTCGCTGGTTGCGAAAACAAATGGAGGATCTCGAATGCGTTACCGGCGTGTTGGCAATAGCGATCTGACTGTCTCGGAGGTTGGGTTTGGCGTTTGGACGCTTGCGACCAACTGGTGGGGCGAGGTCACAAACCCAGCAGAAATGATTGCGGCTGCGCTTGACGCGGGAATCAACTTCATCGACACTGCTCCGGTTTATGGACAGGACGCCATTGGTGAAACCCTCCTCGCCGATGCGCTCAAAGTTCACCGCGACGACATCGTGATAACGACCAAGTGCGGCTACGACATCAGCGCTGACCGCGGTGCGAACGTGCAGCGCGAACGACCCCACGACTGGAGTCCCGAATCTATTCGGCGTCAACTTGAAGATTCGCTCAGGCGGCTCGGAACCGATCGCATTGACCTTTATCAACTTCACAATGCGCGCATTGAACCGATCCTCGATGACCCGCTCTGGGCCGAACTCGCGACGTTGCGCGCTTCTGGCAAGATTCGCGAAATCGGAGTTGCTCTTGGCCCCGCAATCGGTTGGGTTGAAGAGGGAGTCGAGGCCTTGCGCAACAGAGACATCGTTTCTCTGCAGACCGTGTTCAACGTGCTTGAACAAGAGCCTGGCCTGACATTCGCAGCGGCACCGGCAGTCGCTGACGGTCGCGTTGGTTTGATTTCGCGAGTGCCGCATGCATCGGACTCACTGTCGGGAAAAGTCACTCCGGATACAAAGTTCCCGGCGGGTGACCATCGCGCTCATCGCAACCGCGACAATATGCTCGACAACTTCGAGAAAGCGGACACTCTCAATTTCCTCTGGGAAGACACTGGACGCACAATCGGCCAAGCTGCTATCGCGGGAATACTTGCCAACCCTGCGTTCGCGACCGTTCTTCCGACGTGTGTCACGACCGAGGAAATCGTCGAGTACGCGGCCGCCTCCGATCTACCGTTGACACCCCAAGAAACGGTACGGCTCGATGATCTTTGGACGCGTAACTTCGACCATCAGGATCGCTTCGTAATGGCCATGAAGGCGAGTCGGTAAGCGGCTTCGCTGGTACCGTCGGCCGGCATGTCCACTCGGCTCCCAGCAGAAAAGCGCAGGACACAACTTCTAACCGTCGGCGTCGAGGTATTTGCCGAGCGCGGCTTCCACGCGACGTCGATGGACGACATCGCAATTGCGGCAGGGGTAACAAAACCAGTTCTCTACAAACACTTCCCATCGAAACGTGCTCTTTACCTTCAGTTACTTGACGAGGTCGATGAGCAGTTGATGGAACAACTGGTCGCGGCAACAGCGCACGCAGAGACTGGGCGCGAGCGCGTTCAGGAAGGCTTCGCTGCCTACTTCCGGTTCGTCGCAGAAAACCGCGCTGCATTTCGCTTGCTGTTTGGCGCATCGGTTCGCAACGATCCCGAGTTCTCATCCGTGGCAGAGGGATCTATCGAGCGCATCGCAGACCTCGTCGCTCAACTCATCGAGATCGACGCTCCCACTAAACACCGACAGGTGCTCGCGCACGCGATTGTCGGGATGGCGGAGGCAACCAGCAGGCGTCTCGCGAACGACGACGGAGAGCCAGACCCCGATCGACTCGCAGCATGGTTGGCGGAAATGGCGTGGTTCGGGCTCAGGGGTGTGCGGGCCTAAGCAGTGCACACTTTGGCCTATTCGGCGGTCACCGAAGCTGTTTCGTTGTCCAACTTTGCTGCCCTCGCGATGAACTGCAAGACGGCAACATATGCGATGAATAACAGTATTAGGACCAGCAAGCGAACTGCTGTGTTGTGCTCTACCACGAACAATTCGAGGAGCACAAGGCCAACTCCGACGATTCGCAATGCCATGAGATGGGTTGCCACGAAGCGTCCGACCACACCGAACGTCCACCCGTGAGATTCTGCTCGGTCTCCGAGACCTCCAAATGTTTCGTTGAATGTGGTTCGCACTTTGGACGCAATCCGCCCGGGACCAGCCAACCAACTGCCGATCGCGACAACTAGACCGATCGCGATCAGGAAACGCAGAGATTGACGCAGGTAACGGACCATCGTGTCGAACGTGGCCTCAGCCGCGTCACGCGGCATCGCATCGCTTGTAATTGCGTTGAGATAGAGGGGACGGACGAGTCCTATTAGGGCGCCTAAGACGGCCAACGCGATCGCACTTCCTATCCCCCATCCAACCAGCGCGCGCCGACGATTGGGAGAAAGTGCAACGCCTGCGACCAACAACACAAGCGACAACACCGGCAACCACAGAGCAGACGCATCTAGAAGACGGACCACTTTCTGTGCACTCCCAAGGGATTCGAGTTCGAACACTGGGAACTGCAACTGCAACTGCTTAACGAGAGCTTCTGGGAACACATTGATCCCATTTTTCACTAACTCTTCACGCACCTTCTCAATGATCGCAGAGAGATCGAGAACGACCTTCCCGTCTGCTGTTGTGACGAACGTTCCTTCGCCGGTGAGTGCATTTTCGAGTTGGCGGTGCGCGATTCGATTGGCTTCCAACCAAACAGTTTGGAATTGATCTGTCTCCAACGCGCGGGTCGCAAGTTCCTCGGTCAACTTCTTTACTCCGGCTGTCATCGGACCCGCCAGGAACTCGGCTTTATCCGGCAACACTCTCTTAACGTCGTCCTTGACATCGACGGCGTCAAAAAGTGCGTTCGTGATGTCTGCGGCGAGCGCGTCAATAATTGCGGGGTTCTGACTAAGGGGGGCAACCGTTTCGACGTAGGCATTGGTGTCGAGAACTTGGCTACGCAACCAGATGGCTGCAAGCGACAGCGGCGCGAGTATGCAGCTCGCTGCGATCAAAATAATGGCTACATACCGCCGCCATCGTGGGAAGGGTGCCGAGGTGACTTCGGACGAGACGGTCGTTTTATCGGAGGAATCTTTAATCGCCATTCGAGGACTCTCCCACACGTTGCCGGATCGCGAAAACCATTAGCGTCAACTTAATGATTTCTCTAGGACCCCTCGTCTCGGCTGACGAGACGTTTTTCCACCAGATCACTGACACGTTCGCCACGGTCAGTCAGTCCGACCGGTCATGGACAGAGAAAGTATGCGCCATGGCGTGCGCTCGCGACGGATCCGTACAACTCGCGTTCGGAATTGGCAAGTACCCGAACCGCAACGTGATCGATGCGTACGCGGGGGTATCTAGGGGCGTCGAACAATGGACAACGCGCGCTAGCCGAGAAATCTCCGGTGACCACGACACGGCCGCAGGCCCGATCACCTACGAAATCGTGGAGCCCCTCCGAACGATCCGCTTCGCGTTGGCACCTAACGACATTGTCCCGGTGTCTTTCGATTGGACATTTACAGGAGCCGTTCCTCCAGCACTCGAACATGCGGAACACCATCGAAGTCGCGACGGGTCGCGTCTCGATGCCGACATCGTCCGCTATCACCACACCGGGTCCGCAAAGGGTTGGGTGGACGTCGACGGCGATCGCACGGAGTTCACGGACGTCGACTGGGTCTCGACGCGTGATCACTCCTGGGGAGTGCGCTATCAGGTCGGTGCGCCGGTCGAAGATGTAGCCGCCTCACCCATTCCCGATGGCGTCTCCATGTACATCTTGTGGTGTCCCGTGATGTGTGAGCGTCCCGACGGTTCCAGGTACGCACTCCACTGGTACTACCAACGCCACGCGTTCGGCGATGCATACGAGCGGGTCGAGTTTCAAGGTGGAGTGGAACACACTGATGGGCGACGCGACACATTCGTTGCACTGATTCCGGAGCTCAAGTTCGAGAATGACAACCGTCGTTTTCTCGGAGGAACGTTGCGCGCGATTACCTCTGATGGAACAGAGCGTCCGGTAACCATCACGCCGGTATCCGACACGGGTTTCCATCTTGGTGCCGGGCTTTACCATGGCTTCGATGACCAGTGGCACGGCCAGTGGCACGGAACGAACCATGCCGCTGGGGAATACTTCGACGACTGTTCTGATCCGGGAAATGCGCGTCGGTTGCACCAACACCGCGACTGCGTTGTGCGCGTTGAGGACCCCGTAGGCGGCGGCACGGGATGGGGAAACCTGCAGAGCATCATCTACGGCGCGCACCCAGAGTTGGGCCTAAGTGCCAATTCAAGTTTCCTCTAGGGCGATCTCGGCACGTTTCGGGCCCTATCAGGGCCTCGAACGGGCCGAGATCGCCCTTAGGTGGGTAGGGCGTCGAGCGCGACTTGTGTTGGATTCCCTTTCGTTAGCCACGAGTCGTCCACACCCTGGGCCGCCAACAGCCGCGCGATCCGCACCATGATCGAACCGCTTCGCACAAGTGCGAACGCCTCGTACCACCGGAGATCATCGACTTCACGTCCGAGAGCCGCTTCGTACGTTTCGATCATCGTCTCCCGCGTTCCGAATCCCGGCAAGTCGCCTCCATGCGTAGCAACCGTCATGCTGTGAAGCGCGAAGAACCAGCCAAGATCCATTTCCGGAGGCCCTAACCCGCACATTTCCCAATCAACTACGGCAGCGACCGACGCGTCTTCTGCAAAGACAACGTTCGCGAGTTGCACGTCTCCCCAACACACTGCGGTGCGCGGCTCGTCATCACCACGATTCTTCGAACACCAATCCATAGCGGCCGTCAAATAATCAGGCGGCGCTACATCGCCACTAGCCCAGTCGAGATAGGCGCTCCATCGCGCAAACTCTCCTGCCAATCCCGTGCCACCTGACGGAGCCAGAAATTCAAATTGCTCAATTTCGAAACGGTGCAACTGCGCAAGTGTCGTCAGGAAACCGTCAATCAATCTTCCCTGTAGCGCACTCGGTGCATCAACAAGCCAGCCACCGGTCAAGTAAGACGGGTTAGCAGTCAACACATGGCCAGCTACCCGCGGCATCACAAGAAACGGACTCCCGAGCCATGCAGCGTCCGGTTCATGAATTACCGGTGACGGCACGGGAAACGCGAGTTCTCCAAGCACCTGCTGTACCTGAGCCTGTTTCGCGAAGTCATACTCCGGAAACAAGCCATCACCAGCAGGCGGTAGTCGCAACACGCGTTCTTCAACCACGCCGCCGAACTCGACCGACGCGAAAAAAGTGTCCGATGACAAACCAGAAGTGGGCGCACTCAACTTCGCTACCGAACACGGGCCGTCACGCTTAGTCAACCACCGCTCAAACCCTGCGCGTGTGGCTTCCGTATCCCTCTGCTTGGATGCGATTGCCATCGATCCCCCATCGTTGGTATTTCGAAATGCACCACCCCGCAAAGTTCCGCTCGGAGCCGACGCACAGCGTGCCCGTAGCATGCCACCGCCAAACGACTAGGGGGAACAATGGAACTTGCTGGATCAAGTGCGTTGGTTACAGGAGGAGCATCAGGTCTCGGCGAAGCCACGGCCCGACACCTCGCTAGCGGAGGTGCGCAAGTCACCATCTTCGACCGCGACGCGACACGTGCGGCAGAGGTCGCGGATTCCTTCGGCGGCCACTACGTCGCGGGAGATGTCACAGACGAAAACGACACGTTGGCAGCGATCGAATGCGCGACTGGCAATGGCCCGCTGAAGATCGTCGCTGCCGTCGCTGGCGGTGCGCTCGCTGGAGGCCGCACGGTTGGGCGCGATGGAACACCGCACGACCTTGACTCTTTCCGGAAAACGGTAGACCTAAACCTCGTCGGTACGTTTAATACGGCACGTCTAGCGGCCGCAGCAATGGCATCTAACGACGCGAACGAGGACGGAGAACGGGGCGTGATCGTAACTACGGCTTCAATCGCTGGCTACGAAGGCCAGATCGGTCAGATTGCTTACGGGGCTGCGAAAGCAGGAATTATCGGCATGACCCTCATTCTCGCCCGCGACCTCGCCGCAGTGGGCGTCCGCGTCAACTGCATTGCCCCCGGGACGATGCGAACTAGGGCGTGGGATCTCGCGCCGGCAGAGATGAAAGACAACCTCGAATCGAAAGTTCCTTTCCCCAAACGGTTCGGACGCCCCGAAGAGTTCGCCGCATTAGTGGAACACATGACTACGAACCAATATCTAAACGGCCAAGTCATACGCCTCGATGGCGCGATTCGTTTCGACCCGAAGTAACGCTCCCGTATTTACGGTACGCGAACGCCCGAGATAGCGCGTGCAATAACAAGGCGTTGGATCTCAGAGGTGCCTTCGAAGATCGTGTAGATCTTCGAGTCGCGATGCCACTGCTCTACCGGGTGGTCCTTCACGTAACCGGCGCCGCCCAGAATCTGGATCGCTTCATCAGTCACGCGCACAGCAACTTCGCCGGCATACAACTTGCTCATCGATCCTTCACCGGCAGTGAACTCCTTACCGTTGCTAGCCATCCACGCCGCCCGCCAAACGAGGAGACGCGCTGCATCGATCTGCATTCGCATATCGGCAAGCTTGAACGCGATCGCTTGGTTCTCAATAATCGCTCTTCCAAATGCCTTGCGCTCCTTGGCGTAGTCGAGCGAATACTCATACGCGGCACGTGCGACGCCGAGCGCCTGCGCGCCTACTAACGGACGGCTGGCTTCGAACGTGCTCATCGCAGCCTGAACCTTTGATCCCTTACCCTCACGCGCTCGCGCTAAGCGGCCATCTAATTTTTCCTTGCCACCAAGCAGGCACCGCCCAGGTACACGCACATCATCGAATATGACTTCTGCGGTATGACTCGCGCGTATGCCCATCTTCTTGAACTTTTGACCCATCGAAACGCCCTTGGTTCGCGGCGGAACGACAAAACTCGCGTGGCCTCGCGCCTTCAACTCAGGCTCGACTGCGGCCACCACTACATGCACGGTCGGAACCTTGTCGATACCGCCGTTGGTAATCCACGTTTTGGTGCCGTTGATCACCCACTCGTCAGTCGCCTCGTCATAAACCGCGCGTGTGCGCAGGTTCGACACATCGGAACCCGCGTCGGGCTCACTAACTGCGAAGGCCGCCATGTGCAGATCACCGACAGTTCCGAAACATTCCGGTACCCACTCCGCAATCTGCTCCTGCGTGCCGCTTCCGACAATGCCACTGACCCCGAGTGTCGTGCCTAAGATCGCAAGCGTGATGCCAGCGTCGCCCCAACACATTTCCTCCGAAACGATCGGGAAGGTCAGACCGGTTGGGTCAAAGAAAAAGTTAGCGATGGTCTCCCAGGAGTAGAGCCCAATCTTGGCCGCCTCTTCGATGACTGGCCAAGGCGTCTCTTCGCGCTCGTCCCATTCGGCTGCGACCGGACGAATTACGTCTTTGGCGAATCCGTGGACCCATTCTTTTATCTGGAGCTGATCTTCATTTAGGTCGAGAGAAAACTCGGGCAACTGAACTCCTTGAGAATACCGGCACCGCCTCAAGCGGCATAAGTTACTGATGGGTAACCTAATAATACCCTCACGCACTCCTGTCGACCGCTTCGGAACTACTCGGGATCACGTGCTCGTTCGTGTCACGATAGAGCATGCTGCAGGTACGTGATTGCTCCGTAGAGATAGGTGGTCGGCTCACCCTCATCGACGCCACCTTCTCCCTCCGTGCTGGCGATACGGTCGGTCTAGTCGGTCGCAATGGTGCAGGGAAGACCACGATGCTCAAGGTGTTGGCAGGCGAATCGACGGCCGCCGGAGGAGTCGTCCTCCGCCCGGCCGCAACCGGTTACCTGCCTCAAGACCCACGCCCTCGGGGTTCTGGCGTAGACAACACCGGGCTTTCCCACGTGTTGTCTGGGCGAGGCCTCGACTCAGCAGCGAGACGCATCGAGAAATTGCGTCTGCGCGTGGAAGAAACGTCCAGTGAACGCGACATCGCGAAGTTTGCCCGAGCCGAAGAAGCTTTCCAGGAGGCCGGCGGGTACTCGGGGGAAGCCGAAGTCCGACGAATCGCCGCTGGCCTCGGGCTCACCGATGACCGTCTCGATCTCAACATCGACGCACTTTCTGGAGGCGAGCGCCGCCGTGTAGAGCTCGCGCGTATCTTGTTTGCGGGCAGCGATCTTCTTTTGCTCGACGAGCCGACTAACCACCTCGACAACGACGCTAAGCAATGGCTCATAACGTTCCTTCGGTCATATCGGGGCGCGTTGCTTGTAATCAGCCACGACCTTGAATTGCTCGACGTCTCAATCACACGCGTGCTGCATCTCGACGATGGAGTTCTCACCGAGTACCGCGGTACTTATTCGCAGTACCTAGCAGCGCGCACAGCAGATGAAGTGCGCCTTCGCAAGTTGAGCGAAGGCCAAGCCGCCGAGATCACGCGCCTGTCGCGCCTCGCAGACACAATGCGGGGGCAGACGGCGAAGCGAGCCAAGACTGCAAAGTCAATCGACACGCGGGTCGCGCGTCTCGAAAGAACACACGTAACCGGACCGCGCAAGGAACGGCAGATAGAAGTCAAATTCCCAGAGCCTCCGCGGCCCGGTGCGGTAGTCCTAGACGTCGAAGACTTATCGAAGGGCTACGGAGGGCCGCCTGTGTTTTCGGACGTGTCGTTTTCCGTTGGCCGCGGAGAGCGACTACTAATCATGGGGCTCAATGGTGCAGGGAAGACCAGCCTTATGCGCATTCTCGCAGGCCGCGCCGATTCCGATTCCGGCAAGATGAATTTCGGTCACAAGGTTTCGGCCGGGTACTACGCGCAGGAACACGAAGGGCTAAACGCCGGAGCCGAAGTGATCTCACATCTGCGCGATGCGGGCCTCGCAGACCAACAAATCCGCAGTCTGCTCGGGACCTTCGGGCTGCACGGAGACCTCGCATTTCAAGATGCCGCCACTCTCTCTGGCGGCGAAAAAACTAAACTCGCGTTGGCTCAACTCGTTGCGGGCAAACACAACTTGCTGCTACTAGATGAGCCAACCAACAACCTTGACCCACCTTCGCGAGAAGCCGTAGCCCGCGCTCTCGGATCATGGACTGGGGCAATCGTTTTGGTGAGCCACGACACCGAGTTCGTCGCTCGTCTCGCTCCACAACGCGTGCTTCTAATGCCCGATGGTGATCTTGACTACTGGAGCGATGACCTTCTTGAACTAGTCGCGCTCGCTTAGCGCGAGAGATCGGCTAGTTGGCAGAGCTCATGCTTTTGCCATCTCCATAAACGTTCGTAATTCACGCTCGATATCTGGGCCCATCGGGGCGTACAGAACCTCAGTCACACCCGATGCCGCAGCACCATCTAGACGCGCACGCACCTCAGCTGCTTCTCCGGTCCAAGTGAACGTCTTATTGCCCTCGCCTGATAGCAGCGGTCG
>CAMBEL010000001.1 GCA_945865605.1 Bifidobacterium breve | reverse complement strand
GGGCTAACAAGCGTTGCCTCGTTCGTTTCAGGAACGCGCGACGCAGTTGTGCACGCGTCTTTGGCCGATCGAGACCTTGCGCGTTTGCTTGTGTGGAATGACCGCGGCGGCGACATTGCTGCCCACCCCGTCGCAGCCGCCACGGCGGTACAGAACGGGATCGAAGCTATCCGTGCGCGCGCATCGGATTCGTTAACGCGTTGGGACGGAAACCTCGAGGGTTGCGATACCCCTGCGCCAACGAAAGGCGAGGTTGTTTCAGCGACCCGCTTGGAAGGTTGGGCCGCGTGTCCCTTTCGCTACTTCCTCGGCTCGGTGCTGCATCTCGGTGACATTGAAGAGCCCGAACAAATTGTTGAATTGTCCGCACTCGATCGAGGCAGCCTCGTGCATGCGGTTCTCGAAAGGTTTATGCAACCCGTCGTCGATCAGCCTGCGAAAAAGCGCATTGCACCACGTGACCGTTGGTCCGACGATGACCGCGCCCGCATGGTCGATCTAGCGCGCGATGTGTGTGCCGAATATGAAGCGGCAGGCAAGACGGGAAAGCCGCTCCTTTGGCGGATCCAGAGTGAAGAACTCATTGCCGATCTGCTCATGTTCCTAGACAAGGACAACGAGTACCGCAAAGCAACGGGCGCTGTTCCTGAAAGTGTTGAGATGGCGTTCGGATTCGATGGGCAAGCACCCGTCGTAATCAAGTTGGGCGATGGTAGAGAACTTTCGTTCCGGGGTCGCGCAGACCGCGTAGACCGCGCATCCGATGGATCTCTCAAAGTGATCGACTACAAGACGGGTTCAACCAAGAAGTACGACGGGATTGGAAAGGATCCGGTGATGGCGGGCACGTTGTTGCAACTCCCGTTGTATGCGGCAGCTGCGCGCGCACAACTCGACGGTGGAGCGAAGGGGTCCGGTCTCCCTCCCTCTGCCAACTATTGGTTCGCTACACGCACAGGTGACTTCAAACAGGTCGGATACACGGTCGACGATGAAGTGAGCGACCGTTTCGTAGCGGTTCTCTCCGAGATCGCGTGCGGCATAGAGGAAGGCGTGTTCGCGGCCGTGCCTGGTGCGCACAACACATTCTTTGGCACCGCAGACAACTGCGGCTTCTGCGCCTTCGATCGCCTCTGCCCATCAGATCGAGTCGCCTGCGCCGACGCAAAAGCAGAGGCCCCAGAGAAGGAGCGCATCTACGCCCTCCAACCCAGTTTTATCCACGAAGCTGACGACACATGAGCGCCAAGCCGATCGAGTTGGCGGACGCGCCTGCGCGAGCGCGCATCACGCGGGACGGTCTCGATGAGTTGTTGTTCGTGGAGGCAGGGGCTGGTACAGGCAAAACCCACGAACTAGTTGAGCGTGTCATCGGGTTGGTCGCATCTGGCGTTCCGCTACGCGAGATTGCCGCAATCACATTCACCATTGCCGCAGCCTCGGAGTTGGGCGAGCGCGTAAGGGAAACCTTGGAGCGCTTGGCGGTGACGAGCGATTCCGAAGAAGTGCGGGCCCGGTGCGAGGAAGCGCTAGCCGAAGCCGACATCGCAGCTATCGGCACGCTCCATTCGTTCGCTACGCGCATTCTTTCTGAACACCCGATCGAGGTCGGCCTCCCACCGCGCATCGACGTGCTCGACGAAATCTCCTCCCAACTCGAGTTCCAAGAACGCTGGGAAACATTTGTCGACGTACTGCTTGCACAACCCGCCCTAGAAGAAGTGATCACACGCGCCGTGTGGCTCAACGTGCATATCGACCATAAATACAAAGCTTCACTGCGCGATGTCGCCAGTGTCTTTGCAACAAACTGGGACAGGCTCGACGCGATCGTTCTCGACTCGCCCGCGTTACGGCCCATCAATCGGGCTCGCATGATCGATGCAGTGGCGGAGGTGCGTGCGATATGGCCGATTCCAGAAGTTTCTTCAGACCCGCTTGTTGAACATCTATCGACGAAGCAGGCCAGTATCGATCATGTTGCCCACCTGCTCGATTACGCAACTGATCACGAACTGGTGCGTGCACTGCGCAGTCCAATCAAATGGAAGACCAATAAAGGGCAAAAGGGGAACTGGGAAGACGTCGGCTCCATCCGAGAAACGCTGAAAGAAGCCGAAGAGGCATGGGAAGAGCTAAAGGACAATGCCATCGATGATGTGTTGCGCACTTTCGCTGTCGAGTTGGCGCGCTTCACCCTTCAAGCGGCAGAGGAGCGCCGCGCCGAAGGACGCCTCGAGTTCCACGACCTACTCGTTCTTGCAAGAAAGTTGTTGCGAACGAGCCCTGTGTCGCGCCAAGCAATCCACGATCGCTATACGCGGCTGCTTCTCGATGAGTTTCAAGACACGGATCCGATCCAGATCGAACTCGCCGTGTTGATAGCGAAAGTTCCAGATGAGAGCAAAGAAGAGTTGACTGGCCCGTGGGCCGATGTCTCTGTAGAACTTGAGCGACTTTTCTTTGTGGGAGATCCGAAGCAGTCGATTTATCGATTCCGCCGTGCAGATATTGAGCTGTTTCTTGTGGCCCGAGATGCATACGGAGGCAAACAGCCAGTTCCGCTTGTCACCAACTTCCGAAGTGTTCCGACGATCCTGTCATGGGTGAACACGGTCTTTGGACAGGTGATGGAGGTAGAGAGGCCCGGTCAGCAGCCGGCCTACGAGCCACTTCTCGCTCACCGCGAGGATGGCGTAGGAGATCACCGTATTGCGCTGCTCGGCGGTCCACACAAGAAAGAGGAGCATCTCAACGCCGACGCGATTCGCACGCTTGAAGCCAACGAAGTCGCAGCTGCAATCGCTGCCATCAAATTCAGCCCAAACCAGTGGCCCGTGTTCGACAAAGCCGAAGGTGCATGGCGTGATGCCCGCCTCTCGGATATAGCGATCCTCTTGCCGGCACGAACTTCATTGCCGTTCCTGCGCCAAGCCCTAGACCGCATGCGCATCCCGTACAGGGCCGAAATTGGTGTTCCCGTTTACGAGAGCCAAGAAGTACGCGACTTGATCTCAATCTTGCGTGTCATCGCCGATCCCACCGATGAGATTGCGCTGGTTGCAGCATTGCGTTCGCCCGCGATGGCATGTGGCGATGACGACCTTTGGGAGTTTGTTGCAGCGGGCGGTAGATGGGATGTTCGACGCAAGCCGCCAGCTTCTCTTCATGTGGAGCACCCCGTAGTTGCCGCGCTCGTCTGGTTGCGAGGGCTTCACGAAGATCGATGGTGGTTGGAGCCGAGCGCATTGCTGGCGCGAGTCATCCGGGAGCGGCGTTGCTTCGAATTGGCATTCGCCCAACCGCGGCCCCGTGACATTTGGCGTCGCCTCCGCTACCTGCTCGACCAGGCTCGCTTGTTCGCAGAGTCGCAGGGCGGCGACTTGCTCGGATTCTTGGAATGGACCGACCTGCAGGCTGGCGATGCATCCAGAGTGAGTGAACCGGTACTGCCAGAGACCGACGATGACGCAGTCCGCATCCTCACAGTTCATGGTGCGAAGGGCCTCGAGTTCCCAATCGTGCTGCTATCCGGATTGGGATCCCAGAGGAAGGGCGGTAATGGCGGCGTCGGCGTGCATTGGGATGCAACCGGCGGCGTCGAAATCAAGATGAGTAAAGACACGGCAACGTCGAACTTCCTGATGCTCGCAGACATTGACGCGGAAATGAATGATCACGAGAAACAACGCTTGCTTTATGTCGCGTGCACGCGCGCACGTGACTACCTAATCGCTTCCGTGCACCACCCGGAGGATCAGGCGTGTTTCGCGAAAACCCTGTGGGCGTTGTCCGAAGACGTAATGGACAAGACATGCCGCGTATGGCAGGCAGGATACGAGTTGCCAAAGATCATCGAGGAGGGACCGCCGCCTGCACCACATTTAGACGCTGAAGACCTCCACGAAGCCAGATCGTCCTGGTTGGATGCACGACGATCGCTGTTAGATGCACATCGGCGCTCTCGTTCTATTTCGCCAACTGCCATTGCGCGCGCAACCGCCGCGAGTCTCGCTGCCGATGCCGAAATAGAAGACGACACCGAAGATCTAGGCGATGTTGGTGCCGACTCCAGTTCCGCCTCCATTTCCGACGCCGGTTTCGCCAGTGTTCTGCAGTGGCGACCAGGACGTGCCGGAACCGCTATTGGTAAAGCGGTACACGCGGTTCTCGAATCGGTGGATCTAGCTACGGGCGAGGGAACGGACGGATTGGCCAAAGCACAAGCACTACTAGAGGGCATTCCGGATCGCGCAAACGATGTTGCAACGCTTGTAAGGCGCGCTCTTGATTCTCCAATCATCCGCACCGCAGCGGCGGGGGAGTATTGGCGTGAGTGCTATGTCGCAGTGCCAGCAGGAGACCGCGTACTCGAGGGCTACCTGGATCTGCTGGTACGCACTCCCGAAGGTCTGGTTGTTGTCGACTACAAGACCGACACTGTTCGCAACGAACGCGAAGCATTAGAGCGGGTCGCGCGCTATCGCTTGCAGGGTGCTGCCTATGCGGTGGCTATTGAAATTGCTGCCGGAGAACCGGTAGTCGACTGCGTTTTCGTGTTCACAAGCACAGCTACCGCGATTGAGAAAAGGGTTGAAGATCTAGACGCCGCCAAGGCCGAGGTTCGCGAGTTCCTAGCGGGGTGACCCCTTTTAGGGGTCGGTGGTGTGGGAACCTTATGGGTCATGGTCAAACGCCGCCGCCTCATGCGCCTGACCGCGATCGTCCTAGTTGGGGGCTTGGCAATTGGAGCGTGTCTCGTCGCGCTTCTTCCCGGCATGGCGCGCATTTTTGCGAGCAGTCAATACAGCGGCAAGGTCGGCCCTAGCCTCGAATCGCTCGACGAGCGGACTGTTCTCTACGACGATGACGGCGAATTCTTTGACGCGCTCGGCCTCCATGACCGGCAACCGGCGAAGCTCGCTGATGTTCCCCAGGTAGTCATTGACGCTGTGATTGCCACCGAGGACCGAACGTTCTACGACAACCCAGGGGTCGACTTCCAAGCGATGGCGCGCGCCGCACTCAGCAACGTCGCGAGCGGTGGTCTACAAGGTGGCTCCACTATCACCCAGCAACTCATCAAGAACAGGTACTTCGAAAATCCAAAACGTGACCTAGACCGGAAGATCAAAGAGGCCGCGCTGGCCTTGCGACTAACGGAGGAGTGGTCGAAGGATCGCATCCTCGAGGAATATCTCAACACCGTGTATTTCGGACAAGGTTCCTACGGCATCAAGTCGGCAGCCGAGCGCATGTTTAATTCTAAAAAACTTGAGGAACTAGGGCTTCCCGAAGCGGCACTATTAGCCGGTGTTATTTCTAACCCAGAAGGCAATAACCCGTTCTCCAATCCTAAAGACGCCACGACTAAACGCAACGAAGTGCTGCGCAGGATGGAGAAAGAAGGCTTTATCACGCAAGACCAAGCCGACCTCGCAGCACAGGCGCCGATGCCCACAGTTCTTCCTCCTGCGGAATTGCGCGTAGACAACTACTACGTGGATGAGGTCAAGAACCGGCTGTTGTCTGACAAGAGGCTCGGAGATACCTATACAGAGCGGTACAACACCGTGATGTTGGGCGGCTTACGCGTCTACACGGCCTACGACCCGCGCCTTCAGGCATTGGCGCAAGATGCCGTGAGCACCGTTCTCCCCGACACAAAGTTCACAGCATCGATGGCGGTGATGGATCCGAAAACCGGGGGCGTCAAGGCGATCGTGGCAGGACCCGGTTTCCAACAGTCGCAATACAACTTGGCAACGATGGGCGATGGATGGGGCCGCCAGTCGGGGTCTACCTTCAAGCCGATCACTCTTGCAACAGCGTTGGAGGAGGGCTACTCGCCAGAAGACACGATCGATGGCACAAGCCCTTGCCCGATCAAAGGCTTTCCGGGATGGAACCCCGTGAACAGCGGTGACGGTGGCGACGGAGGCACCTTGCGCGACGCAACGCGCAACTCAGTGAACTGCGCATATGTGCGGCTCATTGCGGCGCTGGGTCCTGCCAAGGTTGCCAACATGGCGAAACGCCTGGGTGTACGACGCCCAGTTCCATCGTTTCCATCGATCACGCTTGGCACGACTGGCAATTCGCCACTCGAGATGGCGACGGTTTATTCGACCTTTGCAAATGACGGCGTAAAGCACGAGCCAATGTTCATCAAGCGTGTCGAAGACAGCAAAGGCAACGTCATCTATGACGACACTAGAAAACGGGAGCGCGTCATCACCAGCGAGATCGCCCGAACGGTCACTGACGTTATGACCGGAGTCGTAAACGGCACGGGTGGTCGCGCTCGTCTTCCGGGGCGGACCATTGCAGGCAAGACTGGTACTACCGACAACAAGAAAGATGCTTGGTTCGGGGGATTCACGCCGCAGCTGGTTGCTGTTGTTTGGATGGGGGATCCGTCGGCGGAACCGCAACCGATGGGTCGCGTCGGTCAGTTCGGAGCCGTGTACGGGGGTACATATCCGGCAATGATTTGGCAGAAGTTCATGGCCAACGCGCTCAAGGATCTACCGGTGCTCAAGTTTGCATTTCCCAACGTAAGCAAGTGGCCATCGCCGCGTCATATCGATCCTGAAACAGGTCGAAGCCTGGAGTTGGCAACAACCACGTCAACCACATTGGCACCAGTTTCAACCTCGTCGAGCAGCTCGTCAACGACGTCGACTTCGTCGACCACGTCATCCACGTCATCCACCACAACCACGACCTTGCCGCGCCCCTGAGTCAGGACAGCTTGCCACTGCGAGCGGCAAGAGATGCTGGCTAATAGACCGGTAGGCTCCTAGCGATGGCTGATCTTGAAGCGCTTCTCGTGGTGCAGGAACACGACACAGCGCTCGATCGGTTACGTCATCGAAAAGCGACCCTCCCGGAACGTGCGGTATTGGCAGGCACTAAGGCCGAGTTGGCAGAAATTGCGACGCCCTTAGCGGAGGCTGAAGCGTTTCGAAATGAAGGGTCGCGCTCCATTGCTCGCTTAGAACACGAAGTCGCGTCGGCGGGGGATAAGGCGACTGCGATTGACAAAATGATGTATTCCGGCACAATCAGTTCGCCGCGTGAATTGCAAAACATGCAAGCCGAGATCGACCAGCTGCGACGTCATCAAAAGACACTTGAAGACAGTGAACTCGAGTTATTGGAACGCCAGGAAACCTTGGATGCAGACTTCAGCGCACTAGACGGCCGACGCAGTAAGGCGATCGCAACAGCCGCTGCCGCAATTGTAGAGATCGATAGCAAGGTCGCGGAAATTGATATAGAAGAAAGTGCGGAGATGGTGGCGCGCTCGGCCGCTGCGGCTGTACTAACGCCGGAACTCTTGGCTCTATACGACACCTGCCGGGAGCGGGCGCGCGGCGTAGGTGCCGCTCGCCTTCTAGGCCAGACCTGTCAGGGGTGCATGCTCACCATTCCCTCAACAGAGGTCGAACGGATTCGGCGCGGTGGTTTGGACGGAGCGGTTGAACATTGCGACAACTGCGGCGCAATTCTCGTGCCATCGATGTGACGGACACGGGGCTAGCGGTCGTCATCTATTGCGACGGAGGGTCTCGGGGTAATCCCGGACCCGCCGCAATCGGGGCGGTCGTCTATGACGCCAATGACCTCTCGAAAGTGTTGGCATGTGTGAGTGAGTGCATAGGAGTAGCAACTAACAACGTCGCGGAATATCGCGCTCTCATCGCCGGTCTTGTGGCAGCTAAGGAGCAAGGCGCTCGGTGCGTAGCGGTGCGCGCCGATTCTGAACTTGTGGTGCGTCAACTCGAGGGGCGATACAAAGTGAAGAACGCTGGTTTACGGCCACTGTTTGAAAAGGCGCGCGAATTATTGCGCGAATTCGACGAAGTCGACATCGCTCATGTTCGGCGTGAGGACAACGTCGATGCAGATGCGCTCGTAAACGCAGCGCTCGACGCGTTGTGAGCTTGGAATTCTGAGGTTTTAGCGTGTTGCTCTGGTATTGCTCGCCCTCGATCGGTGGTGTGCACGAGATTTTTCGCAGCCGTGGTCTCGATTATCGGCTGATCGCGCTCGGAGCAATGCTCCCGCTAATCATTGACCTCCCATTTAGGAAGTTCGCATATGGCCACTCGTTGCTAGTCACCGTCGCGTTGCTTTCGGCCGTGATGTTGTGCACGATTGGTCGGTCGCGCCTTCTGCGCCGCAGACTTATCTGTATTCCCATCGGATGGTTCTGTGGACTAGTGCTTTCCGGGGCATTCCTGCACGACACGTCGTTCTTGTGGCCCCTACTGGGCAATAACTTCCCCGACGACGCGCTATTCCCGCCATTGACATTGCTAATAGTGGCCGAAGCAATCGGTCTGGCTGTGGGCATCTGGGGCTATGGAAGATTCGGGCTGCGCGATGCGCGACGACGCGCAGCATTTCTTCATACCGGTCGACTCGAGGAGAAGGTCCAGTGATTGTTTTCGCACGGCATGGAGAGACCGCAGCTAATCGCGCACGCCTGGCGCTCGGTCGCGCCGATCCAGTTCTCACCGAGGTTGGACGATCACAGGCAGATGCACTCGCCCGATGCCTTGGTAGCGAAGAGATCCATGCCGTATTCAGCAGTCCGCTTCTGCGCGCGCAGGAGACAGCGGCTGCCATCGCAACCGCTCTTGGGCTTGCCGTAGAGACGGACAACCGTTTGATTGAACTCGACTATGGCGAATGGGATGAACACCGATTCGAAGACCTACCGCGCGACGAGGTCTTGCGTTGGCGAACAGATCCAAGTTTTGCTCCCCCTGGTGGAGAAAGCCTTGAGGCAGTAGAGGCGCGGGTAGCGGAGTTTTGTGCGCAACATATTGCGGGTCCACCCGTACTCGCGGTGAGCCATGTATCACCCATCAAAGCGGGAGCAATCTGGGCGATGGGAGCTGGCCCGGAACTTGCATGGCGCATGTTCTGCAGCGTCGCATCTATTGCACGTATCGATGCACCGGTTGGCGTGCCGCGCCTACTTAGTTGGAACGACACCAGCCATTTGTGAGAAGGCGTTTGGCCTCGCCAGCACTAACTTCAGGCGGTAGTCACCGGAATGGATGAGCGCGCTTGCTTGGCGGGCAATTTGTATGTTCCGGTCGCGTCGATCACAAAGCGTCCCTCGCCTGGGCCGTCTGCGACCGGCATGCCGAGTGCATCCAGCAAAGCAATGTCTTCGTCAGCGGACCTGCCGCCCGTAGTTAAGTAGTTACCCACGATGAGTGCATTCGCGCCAGCGAGTAGACCCATGCCTTGCAGTTCACCCAGTATCCGTTCTCGGCCACCCGCAAGTCGCAACCACGCGCTCGGCAACACAAGACGGAACAGAGCGATGGCCTGCAGTGCTTCGCGTGCGCTAATTGGTTCTACGTCACCCATCGGTGTGCCGGGTCGCGGGTCGAGAAGATTGATCGGAACCTCGGCTGGATTGAGAGCAGCAAGTTCGAACGCAAAGTCGACACGTTGCTCGAGCGTTTCTCCCATCCCGATGATGCCGCCGCAACAGAGTTCCATGCCGGCGTCGATCGCAATCTGAGCCGTAGCAACGCGGTCTTCCCACGAATGTGTAGTGCAGATCTGTGGGAAAACGGCACGGGGTGCTTCAAGGTTGTGGTTATACCTGCGCACACCTGCTGCGGCAAGGCGCGCTGCTTGTTCTGGCGTTAGAAGTCCGAGAGAGCACGCGACTTCAAGGCCCGTCTCAGCGTGGACTGCATTGACCGCTTCAATCACTTTGGCGAGCAGGCGTTCAGACGGCCCACGCACCGCGACAACGATGCAAAACTGAGTTGCTCCCGCATCCTTGGTGGCCCGCGCGGCATCGAGAACTTCATCGAGATCAAGAAATGCGTATACCTCCACACCGGTGTCAAATTTCACCGACTGCGAGCAAAACGCGCAATCCTCGGGGCAAGCTCCAGACTTCGCGTTGATGAGGCTTTCTAGTTCGACTTCGTTGCCGCAATACGCCAGACGGACACGGTGCGCAAGAGCGATCAGATCGATAAGTTCATCTAATGGCAAGTTCGCGATAGCGAGCACTTCATCGCGTGCAAGGGGGCGTCGCTCTGTCAGCAACGCGTGGTCGGCAATTTCAAGTGCGGCGGCGGCCATGGTGTAACTCCTCGATCTACCGGGACGGTGCGAGCGTAGTCAGTCGCTGATCGCACTCTTGTGTGCGAGTGGTTCCGGGTCTAGAGAGTTGGCGGTCTGGCTGGCACGCCAGGCGGTCCAACCCGCCATAAACAAGACGGCGAGAATACATAGCCCTGCGACCGTGGGTCCGGACAATCGGGCAAGTTTGCTTCGGGACAGGACTTGGTTGATTGCCGTCCAGCGCGTAGGCGCAATCATCGCGATGAGCAACATGAATGAAATAAGTGCACGCCAGTAACGCGGCCAGGGCGCAATGTCCTTGAACGGTTTGTGCAATAACAGCGCTAGAGGCCAAGCGAGAATCAGTAGGTCGTAGTGCACATGGAACAGAGGAACAAGAAGTAACAACAAGGCCAGAGTGATGGCCACTTCGGATTGATCGGTTGATGGGTCAGCATGGTGCAACTTCGCAACGATAAATACCCCGACGCCGAGTAGCGCCAGCGCACCGATTGTGGCGATCGTTTCCGCTGGCCGCGAATGCGATAACCGAGCGAAGGTATTGAAAGCGTCTACGCGCAGTGACGAACCAAGACGGGACTGCGGCGCCAGAGTCGTAGTCTCAAAACTCTCACGCAGAGAGGTAATGAAGTCGCCAGCGCCACCGAAGCCTCCCGCAAGTCGGAATGAACCAATGATGCTGATCGCGATTGCAATCAGTGTGCCGTTGATGGCAGCTCGAGTTTCACGTCTGCACAACATGAGAACTACTAACACAACGCCGAATGTTGGTTTCCCTAACGCGAGGACAACTCCGATGGTGGCCCAACCGGGTCGACTGCGACCGCATGCGAGCGCCAAGTAAATGCCAAGGACAAAGATCAGGGTCGATTCCCCTGTGCGCAGGTCCCAGAATCCAGGATTGCTCAACAGCAACAGCGTTGCGAAAGCAAATACCTTGGCCACGGTCAGTGCATGGCCAGCAAGGCGCAACGCAGTGCCAGCTAGGACAACCATCAGGCAGATGTTCAGACAGAAGTAGACAGCGCGCGCCGTTGCCAACGACAAGGCAGCAAATGGCAGGTGCATGACAAGATGTACCGGCGAGTAAAGCGGGAACTCTTGCCCGACTGGGTACGTCTCGTAAAAGACCGATGGGTCATATGGGTTTATGCCCTGAAGAAGCGCGCGGGAGGGGTAATAGATGGCGTCCCGGAAGTCCGTTAACCACCCGCGATCGAGACGGGTCGAGTAGACCTTTGACCAGGTGTTGTCAGTCAGCCAAAGGGCAACAAGTACATATGTGACTACCGCAATCGCACCGAGGACCCAGGCGCGTACGTTCCGCGTCGCCGTGACCTCGGAGTGCATGTTGGGAGGCTAATCAAAATTGATTATGTCGGTGTGCCGGATGCCACAAAAAATTCGCTATTTGTCGTCGCTCTGGGTGGGGGCGATCCTTGCGTAATTTGTATATAATCAATGCGCGGTGGGCGCGGCGCTCCTACCCTGCCCAGGAGCGCCCCCTACCGCATTTTCTTTGCTCGCAGCGCTGCAGCAATTCAGGCGCTTGTCGGATAATGCACGGTGTGGGTGCGCTACGCGCACAAACGCGCCATCACGATTGAGCGGGATTGTGGGTGCGGTGGTGAGTCGGCCTGTACGCCGGATTCTGTTCCAGCGGCCCCGTGGGACCGCCTTCGGTGACCATCCATCTCGACCGGCGGTTACCCGACGGTTCTTGCGGCCTACCCGGAAGTATTGAGCGGGCAACTCACTCCCTGTTCGGCCTTGCTCCTGGTGGGGTTTACCTAGCCGCCCGGGTTACCCCGGGCGCTGGTGCGCTCTTACCGCACCGTTTCACCCTTACCTGTGCGGGCCTCACGGCTCGCCATCGGCGGTTTATTTTCTGTGGCACTTTCCTGCGGGTCGCCCCGACTGGGTGTTACCCAGCATCTTGCCCTGTGGAGTCCGGACGTTCCTCGGACGGATCATCTGTTCCTCGAAAGGCACATCGTCCGCACGCGGTCACCCGACCGGCTCACCACCGCGCTCCATTCTCGCGCCGATTAGACCTCCGATGAGACCGAATAACGCTGCGACTACCAGACCGACAAAAATTGAAGGCAAATTGATCACTCTGTCGGGTCCGGTGAAGAGGTTGTTGTGCTGCTCGCGCACCAACCAGATCAGGATCCGAATAACCACCCAGCCCACGAAAGTCGCCATCCCTGCGAGCAGGCCATTAGATAGGGGAGCCCCTGTACCGCGCTTTGCTGCAGTCCACCCGGCAACCGTGTAAGCACCGAAGATTCCAATTAGGAGTACGCCCGCTCTGATTGAACTCACGAGTCCGCCGACGTTCCGTTCCACCAAGGCGCTAAGCACAGTCACGGGGGCGATGATCACCAAGCCCAAAAGTGCGCCCCGGTAGACGGATTTCAGGTCGATTTGGCTCATCGGCCCAAGCGTACCGGCGCGATATGTCTCACCGTTGTTTTGTACCGAGATATGGCTACAAACCACCGCTAAGGCCAGTATGTAAGGCAGACACCGAGGGTTTTGAAGATTTTCTGAAGCGAAGGCTCAGGTCGATCGACCTATTTGCCGAGAGATGGTTATTGCCTACATTTCTACCTATGGGAAGTGCTCCATGATGCTCATGACCCGACCGACGTCTCTAGTCAGCTGGCGCGACTTCGCTAACTGCAAGGGCGCTGACCCTGAGGTGTTTCACCCTTCGGATGAAGATGAACTTGCTGACCTTGCTCCTGACTATGGCGCCGAGGCAAAGGCCATCTGCGAGGCGTGTCCTGTGCTCGAGGTCTGCCTCGACCATGCCCTCGTGTCGCGCGAGAAGCACGGTATCTGGGGAGGCCTCAGCGCAAGAGAGCGACGCCGCCTTATTCGCCGTAGGCGTCGCGCTTCCTAAAGGTCGGCCTTCCCGAAACACTGCTCGCCCCAGCCACAGCGGAGTCAACGGACCGTGTTTCTCTGAACGGCGGCCTGTAGCATCGACGCACCATGGACTTCGACCTGCCTCCTGAACTGGCGGCGTTGCAGTCCACTGTGCGCAAGCTCGCGCAGGAACGCATAGCACCGCGGGCCCGTGAGATTGACTTGTCGGAGGAGTACCCGCAGGACCTCTTTGATCTCTTTGTGCAAAGTGGTTTAACCGGTCTGTGTATCCCGACCGAGTACGGCGGATCAGGTGCAGGAATTCTTGGCCTGGCGCTTGCAATGGAAGAGGTGGCGAAATATTCAAACGCCGCTTCGTTGATGCTTCTTCTCACGCGCTTGCCAACAGGTTCTTTGCTAATTGCGGGTAGCGAGGAGCAAAAGAACAAGTACGTGACACCGGTTGCCACGGGAGCGCAACGTGCAGCCTTCGGACTCTCAGAGGCCCAGGCCGGTAGCGACGTAATGGGCATGCGTACTAGGGCTGTAAAAGATGGTGACACCTGGGTTCTAAACGGAACCAAGTGTTGGATGAGTGGGGTTGTGCAGGCCGATTGGTACTGCGTATTCGCCAAAACGGGTCCAGCGAACTCGCGTGCCCACGACAGCATCAGTGTTTTCATCGTCGAACGTGACTCGCCTGGGCTCTCGGTCGGCCGGATCGATAAAAAGATGGGCGTAAAAGGGGTTGATACGGGCGAATTGATTCTCGACGACGTGCGGGTACCCGCGGAAAATCTGGTCGGAGAAGTTGGTGGGTTCCGCACCTGCATGCTCGGACTCAACGCGATGAGGCCAATAGTTGCAGCACGCGGCATCGGTCTTGCCGAAGGTGCCCTCATGTACGCAGTTGAGTACGTGAAGTCCCGCGAGGCGTTCAACAAGACAGTCGCGGACATGCAGGGCATCCAATGGAAGATCGCAGAACTCGCCACAGAGATTGAAGCCGCTCGACTTCTCACATATCGTGCAGCATGGATGGCGGATCGCGGGCAGTACACCAAGGAGTGGGTCCCGTACCTGTCGATGTGCAAGTACTACGCGACGGAGTTGGCCGTGAAGGTGAGCAATCATGCGTTGCAGATGCTCGGCGCTGCCGGATATATGCAGGATCACCCGATGGAGTTGTATTACCGCGATGCCAAGCAGTTGACGATTGTTGAAGGAACATCGCAGATCCAGTTGGGCCTGATAGCAAAGGGTGTTCTTGATCACGATCTTTGGTGGGACTGACTCGATGAACGAGATTCCAAACATTTCCGACGTTCTGATGCAGTTGCTCGTAGGCAACGACCTTGATGCAGTCCAAGTGCGAGCGGTGATGGCAGGCGTGCTCGATGGCGCTGCAACCAGCGCACAGATTGCAGCATTTGCTGTGTTGTTGCGAGCGAAGGGAGAGACGACCAACGAACTCGCAACGCTCGCGCGAACAATGCTTGAGTACGCGGATACGTTGCCCTTGGCTTCCGACGGTTCGAGCGATAACTTGATCGACACGTGCGGTACCGGCGGGGACAGGTCGCACTCCTTCAATATTTCGACGGTCTCAGCGATCGTCGCAGCAGGGGCGGGAGCCAAGGTTGCCAAACACGGCAACAGAGCCGCGTCATCCGCGTGCGGGTCTGCCGATGTGCTCGAACAGCTCGGAATCGCTATTGAGTTGGGTCCTGAGGGCGTTGCACAATGCATCGAAGAGGTCGGAATCGGTTTCTGTTTCGCACCTCGGTTCCATTCGGCAATGCGTTTCGCCGGCCCGACCCGTAAGGAACTCGGCATCCCAACGACGTTCAACTTTCTAGGACCGTTAGCCAACCCGGCGCATGTGAAGCGGCAAGTAATTGGTGTGAGTGATCCCTCTATGGCCGATCGCATCATCGGCGCGCTCGCAGAACTCGGCGCTACCCGCGCGATGGTCGTATTTGGCCACGATGGCTTGGATGAACTGACCACAACCGATGTCTCTACGATTAGGGAACTACGGGACGGAAAAATTACGCGCCAGGTACTAGAACCTCTTAATCTCGGACTACCCAGGGCCGCGGCGCAAGACCTTCGCGGTGGAACTGCCACTGACAACGCAGCAATTGTGCAACGTGTATTGGCCGGGGAATCAGGACCGCAACGCGACATCGTGTTGCTCAACACGGCAGCCGCATTGGTAGTCGCAGATATCGCTACTGATTTCGCGGATGGTGTGCTGCGTGCATCGGAAGCGATCGATTCTGGTTCGGCGGCGTCCGTGCTTGACCGGTGGATCACAACGAGCAACGTGGCTGCGGGTTCCTGACAGTGTCCGCCGCCCTTCAATGCCCCGCGTGTGGATTCAAGCACCGTCTTGATGCACTCGCAGGTGATCCAGTCTTCTCCTGCTCTAGTTGCGGCAGGCTCTTAAAGACACCAGCCGAGTACCGCAGAGCCGATGAGCGCGGTGCGTCGGCTGGTGCGTCGGCAATTGGGGACACGGGGGGAGCTGCTCCGCGTCGTAGTGCCAATCGGACAGCGAGTTCCACGCCTCGCGAGCGCGTTCCGATGCCCTCTCAAGCTGGTCTTCCGATTCGAATTCTTGCATGGGTAGTTGCGTTTGTGTTTGGAGCACTTTTTGTGCGCTGGTTCGCCAAGATCACTGGGCTATTAACGGGCGACAGCCTGTTGGACATGATGACGAGCACCGGTTGGGGTCGTTACGTTCGGGTGTTCTTATTGCTTCCTGTCTTGGCACTCGCCACCGCCACATTCGTAACGCTCTTTGTCGAAGGCTCGCGGTGGTGGATCAGAATGCGTAACAACCCTCCCGTTCGTACCGGTATGCCTGAGGATGCGCGTAAGGCTCCCGTTGTTGCAACGCCCGCGCCGGCCGCTCGATCGGTGAATCCGGCGGCGCCCACAGCCGTAGGTGCAGAATCGGATCCCACGCCCTCCGATGCTCAGCGACCGCGACGAATACCGCGACGAGACACAATTGCGTAGGTAGGCATCTCTCCGTCTCGAGGAGAACTGAGTGGCGAACTGGTCTCCAAGAGACGCACTCGTCCAGTCGTCACTTCTTTGTCGAGCCACCGGGCCACTACCAAAAGCTCATCGACATCTTCACGTGCGGCGAGTTCGCTAGGACGAGCGAGCTCGCCGGTAAGCGCGTCACCCGAGAAGGCCACTCTGCCATGCACCAGTTCGATCTCTCCGGAAGACGTGAGGAGTCGGACGCGTCCTGAGCCGCGCAACCAATCGAGCATGCGTTGCCTCCTAAGTGCCCGCGACAGGGCAGCCAATTGATCGCGTGCGTCGGCTGCTTCTTCAAACCGTTCGGCTTCAGTGAGTTGTTCCATGCGGTTTTCGAGCGGTCGGAGAAGAAGCGATGGTTCATCCCGGAGGCCTTTCGTAACAACTCCAACCAACTGCGCGTAAGCATCCTCGCCTGTGTGGCCGGTACAAGGACAAGAGGCAATGCCGAGTTGGGCAGAGACGCATGGTGAATCGGGTTCAATCTGCTTGTTGCGTGCGATGCGGTTGGTGCATCGGCGCAGCGGAACTGCGGCTTCGATGGCTTCCTTGGTCGCCTGTGCCGATCGCGCAGAAGGGAGAGGCCCTAGGTAGATAGCGCCGTCATCGCGGACCTCGCGTACGACCGAAAGGCGCGGAAATCGTTCGTCGAGTGTGAACTTGAGATATGCGTAAGCGCGCCAACCTTTCCCGTGACGGTTGAATCGCGGTTCGAGGTCGTGAATCAGGCGCGCTTCTCGCACGGAAGACTCAAGATCGTCGGCGCACTCCATCCAATCTATCGCTTCGGTTTCGCGAAGAAGTTGGGGGACCTTCTTACGGGTATCTCCGCTGAAGTACGAACGGACTCGCGTTCTCAAGTTCGTTGCCTTGCCCACGTAGAGCACGCGACCCGTGCGGTCCTTCAACATGTACACGCCAGGACGCCGTGGGAGGCGCGCCGTGAGAGACAACTTGTTCGCCGAGGGGTGCGCCCGTATCGACGGCAGATCGAGGAGGTCGTCGAGGCCGAGAACTCCAAGTGTTCCAGCGCGTTCCAACAAGGCGTGCAGCAATTCGGCAGTCGCTCTCGCGTCGGATAGTGCGCGGTGATTTGGCTCGACTGACACCCGTAGATGTTTCGCGAGTGTTGCGAGTTTGAGGTTGGGCACTTCATCCCGCACGAGACGACGTGCGAGGCCGAGAGTGTCGACACGCCGGTTCGCAAGACGCGGATATCCACGGGGCACGAGTGCAGCGTCGAGGAAGCTGACATCGAATCGGATGTTGTGCCCAACCACCACCGCACCGCCGATGAACTCCAAGAGCGTCGGCAGCACTTCGTCGATTAGTGGCGCTGGAAGCACCATGGCTTCGGTGATACCCGTGAGCACGGTGATGAATGTTGGGATCGGTGTGCCGGGGTTCACGAATGTCTGGAAGGTGGCGAGTAGTTCACCTCCCTTGTACTTGACCGCGCCAACTTCGGTGATGGCGCACTGCTCCGGTGATGTTCCCGTGGTTTCTAGGTCGATAACCACGAACGTGATGTCAGATAGCGGTTTGCCAAGGTCGTCAAAACTGGGTTGTGTCGATTGTGGAAAGGTAAGCACCGTCATAACAATAACGAACAAGTGTTCGTCAATGGGCGCACCCCTCCCTAACCCCCAACCCCCGGCCCCCAACCCCGGGGGTCTGTCGTGTAGCGCACCGGTAACATCGACGGCGTGGCTTCCTCCGTGACTTCCGGACCGACTTCCTCTGTGACTCGGTATCGATGTACGGCTTGCGGCAATCTCACGCGATTCGATGTAACCGCCACCCGGCGCGTGAAGGAGTTTCAGCACTTCAGCGTTGGCGGCGAGCTCGAAATCGAGAGTTCGGAGATCCTGTCGGAGGTGTTCGACAAGATTGAGTGCCGTTGGTGTGGCGCTACTGGCGAAGCGATCGAGGAGACACAATGACTACCCAGGTTGTACCTATTAGCGGACGCCTTCAATTGGCCCTCAATGTCGGAGATCTAGATGAGGCCATCGCCTTCTATACGAAGTTATTTGGAACGGAGCCGACGAAGGTCCGTGCCGGGCACGCTCAATCACTTAGGCGTCGAAGTTGCCGATGCCGAAAACGGAGCGTGCTGCGGGTGGGTCTCTAGTCGTTAACTTCGGCGCGCAGTGCCCCGACAGTGCATTGCTCCTTCGGCCGAAACGCGAACGGGTCGAACTGATAGATCCGAATGGCGTTTTCGTGAGTGAACTTGTTCACCACTTCATCGGACAGACCCTCTAGTTGCTTGGCAACCGATTCCGGCGAATTCGGCCAAGTCGAGTCCGAGTGGGGGTAGTCACACTCCCAAGTCATCGAGTCGACGCCAATCGCGTCACGCTGCGCGACGCCCGCTGCATCGCTGATGAAGCAGAACGAGAAGTGATCCTTGGCAACCTGGCTCGGTAACTGGTCACCAAAATCTTGTCCCGTCCAGAACCGGTGCTGTTGGTACACGTAGTCGATGCGCTCAAGCCAGTATGGGAGCCAACCGGTTCCACCTTCGCTCAATGCAAACTGCAAGTTCGGGAAGCGACGTAGTACAGAACTCCAAAGCAGGTCGGTTGCGGCATGCATTGTGTTCAGTGGCGTGAGGGTGATCATCACATCGATCGGTGCTCCGGGTTCCAGCGCAAGCATTGTGGAACTTGAACCGATGTGAAGTGCGATAACCGTACCTTCGTCTTCGCATGCCGCAAAGAATGGATCCCAGTGGTCGCCAAATACGTGCGGCCAGCCCAACTTGGCAGGGCTTTCGGAGAACGTGACCGCGCGGCACCCTTTCTTGGCGACCCTTCGCACTTCATCTGCCATTAGTTGCGGGTCCCAGATGGGTGGAATCGAGAGCGGGATAAAGCGGCCTGGATAGGTGCCGCACCATTCGTCAATGTGCCAGTCGTTATACGCACGCACCATGTTCAGTGCCATGTCGAGGTCATCGGCCTTCGAGAACAACTGGCCGCAAAACTGAACGAAACTCGGGAAGCACATGGACCCCAGTACACCGTTGCGGTTCATGTCCTTGACGCGCTCGTGGATGTCGTAGCAGCCGTCGCGTATGTCGTCGTATGACGTGGGCTCGATGTTGTATTCCTCGGGAGGGCGCCCTGCAACCGCGTTGAGTCCGATATTCGGGATCACATTTCCCTCATATGTCCAGACATCAATGCCGCGCTCCTCATCGCGCACGCTTTTGGGTGCGAACTCCTTCCACTTGTCTGGCAAGTGGTTGTCGAACATCGTGGGTGGCTCCACCACGTGATCGTCAACGCTAACGAGGATGAAATCTTCGGGACGCATGTATTCCCCCTGGTGAGTTTCCTGACGCCAGTGTCACCCTAGCGCCCATAAGCCACTTTCACCATTGCCCCGACACCTTCATGGTTAGTCGTCCTTGACCGCTACGGCGTTGGGAGTCACGTTCATCTTCGGTTCATATTCCGCCGCCGTCACGTCGCGCGCCCCCCCAGGGAACTTTGCATATAACTCGATAACGCAGTCGGCGCACGGCCCAGCGAACCGCAACTGTGCGGGCTTACCACAGCGCAAGCAAGTAGAGGGCAGCGCGTCGAATGCGGTCATGGGAAGCGCATCGTACGGTGCTCCATGGCGTGTCGCGCGCATACCGGCATTGTCTTCCGCTGGCGCATATGGCACTAGGTTTATCGCGCACCGAGGTTCAAGGGGGACCCATGGAAGGTACTGACGCGGGACTACTAATACTGCGGGTTTCTGTTGGCATCGTGATGCTTGCACACGGCTACAACCATCTTTTCGGTGGCGGCAAGATCGAGGGCACGGGTCGCTGGTTTGAGAGCCTCGGTATGAAGCCAGGCAAGTTGCATGCATGGCTAGCGACACTCACCGAGTTGGTGGTGGGGCCGATGTTGATCCTTGGGCTGCTTACCCCGATCGCCGCTGCTGGCGCCGTCGGCTTGTTGCTTGTTGCGCTCATCACAAACCATCTCCGAAATGGCTTCTTCATCTTTCGTCCTGGAGAAGGATACGAGTATGTAATGACTCTGATCCTCGTATCCGTTGCTATCGGTGCACTCGGTGCGGGGGAGTGGTCGTTGGACAATGCGCTCGGTGTCGATTGGGTTGGATGGTGTGGGCTTGTAGTCGCAGCTGGAATTGGCGGGCTCAGCGCAGCGTTGTTGCTCGTCATCTTCTGGCGGCCTCTGGCACGCGAAGCCGCCAAATAGGGTGCCAACCAACTAGCGAAGAGACACGTGGTTTATTTCTCGGTTAGCGCCTTCGCCGACCGTGACGAACCCTTTACCGTTCCGGTCGAACCCTATTGCTTCACCCTGGCTCTCGATCGGGGAGTCAACAACGCATGACACTCCAGTTAGTGCACTTGGAACGGATTGCTTCTTACCGCGCGTGAATAGCCGCACGGTTCCGTAGGTACGTAACAAGATCCCGCCGCCATTAGGTGCGATGTCTCCACCGGTAATCGCATTGGGAATGCCTTTCGGCAATGTGATGGTTCCAACGTCTACGAGAGTCGAGGTACTGCCAGACTTGAGTTTTGGCGGCATGCGAAATATGTGAACCGTGCCACCCTGGTATCGCTTGCCAATGATGAAGACGTCTCTGGTGACAGTGTCCACGAGTAGGGCTTCCGCGTCGCGCGGCCCATCGGGATAAAGCAAGTGGAATGCGGCGACCTTGCCGAGTGTCAACGGGCGCGATCCGTTAGTCACCTTCGGCTCTGCAACTCTGTAGATCACTACCTCAGGACGCGCGGCGGCGTTGTCGCCGATGTCAGCCATGTACAGGTAGTTCACCCCTTTGCGAGGGCCGGGCCCAATGGCCAAGTCCTCCCAGTCTGTAGCCGACGCACCGTCGAGCGAGT
This sequence comes from Bifidobacterium breve, assembly GCA_945865605.1. GTDB lineage: Bacteria > Actinomycetota > Acidimicrobiia > IMCC26256 > JAENVU01 > SHUZ01. The sequence continues at coordinate 82,754 of CAMBEL010000001.1, read as the reverse complement.
AAACGCGGCGAACATTGCCCTTCGCGCCGAGGGCGAACACCCTCGCCGTATCACCCGAATCGTTGTGAACCCACCAGGTGTGCGCGTTGCGGCGTCCAGACACGATGCCAGATATTTCCGTGAGTTGTGGATCGGTCACAGTTCCCGGCGATGTGGATCGCCGCGATGGCGGACAATTGTCACTCGCAGCGCTCGCAGCGCTCGGAACACTGAACAGCAACGTGGCTACGAGAACGAAAAAGCTAGTCCGACCAAAACTCATGTTCTACGGAGCACGGTAGTGGTTGAGCAACTGGTTGCTTCCCTCGCTGACGGTCACAAATCCGCGACTATCTGAGTCGAAGCCAATCGCTTCGCCCTGAATTTCTGCAGGCGTCGGACCAATGCACGGTCTTCCACTCAATGCTGCGGGCGCAGAGATATACGACTCCCGCTGGAAGATTCGCGTACCTCCGTACGTGCGCAAACCGATCTGCGAGCCATCAGGCGATATCGATGCGCCGGTAACAACGTTGGCGATTCCCGTCCCCACATTGATTGTCTTGGCTAACTCCATGGTCGTGAGGCTGTTCGCTACGAGATTTGCCGGTGCGTGGTACACGCCGATATTCCCACCAGCAAGTTTTTTCTCCACGATCACCAGGTCCCCGGTCAGTGGGTCCATAAATAGCGCCTCTGCATTGTGTGCTCCGTCCGGGTACCGAAGGCGGAGTGCCTCGACTCCGCCGAGTGCGGTCGGCGCTCCAGTGGTTACCGTCGGTTCTGGAACGCGGTACACAACGATTTCGCTGCGCGCTGCTGCGTTGTCACCGATATCGCCGGCGTAGAGGTAACTGGTGCCGGGTACCGGGCCGCGCCCGATTGCCAGGTCTTCCCAGTCGACAGCCAATGCGCCAGTCAACGTATACACCCGTTGAGTCACTCCGTTGTCGCCGATGGCGAAGAGACGCGCGCTGTCCCCGGAGTCGTTATGCACCCACCAGATGCCGTTGTTTGCTCTACCGGATTGAATACCGGAGATCTCGACAAGGGCAGGGTCTTGAACCGGTCCGGTCGATGATGCGACCAGTTTGTTGCCACAAGAAGCGGTGAAGATCGGACCAAACTTGAAACAACCCGAGATGGCCACTAGAAGAAAGCCAATGCATGCCGCTTGCCCGACTCGTCGAGTCATGTCACAACTGTAGCCCTGCATGTCAAGTCGTGATGGTCGTAGTGTGTAGTCCGGAAGGAGGAAATCATGAAACAGTTGTCCGGACTTGATACGAGTTTTCTGCGCATGGAAACTCCAACCACCTATGGCCATGTCGCGTCGCTCGCCGTTTTCGATCCGTCAACCGCACCCAGGCCGGTCACCTTCGATGATGTCCGCAACCTCGTACTCGAACGGATTCATCTCGTGGCACCGTTCCGCAGACGTCTCGTTGAAGTGCCACTGGGCATCGACTGCCCATTCTGGATCGAAGATCCAGATTTCGACATCGATTTTCACCTTCGACATATAGCGGTTCCGCCGCCGGGCGACCAAACCCAGTTAGCGGAACTGGCGGTACGCATCGCAGCTCGTCACCTCGATCGCAGTCGTCCATTGTGGGAGATGTACGTGATCGAGGGCCTAGAAGGGGGCCGAATCGCAGAGTTGACCAAGATCCATCACGCATGTATCGACGGCGTTGAAGGCGCAGAGATCCTCGGTGTACTGCTCGATATGGAACCTGAAGCGCCACCCGCACAACCTCCGGCCGAGGCGTGGCAATGGGAACGTGAACCGAGTCAGTTATCGATGCTCGGTCGCGGATTACTGGGTCTCACGAGCCGCCCGCGCGTTGGCATGCGGTTAGCTCGTCACGCAGTCCCATCGCTCGGCACAATTAGTCGTAACTTCGCGCTGCCCATTCCAGGACTGCGCCCGCGTGACGATGTGTTGTCGCGTCCCTCCGTAACCGCACCGCGAACGCCTTTTAACGGCATCATTACGCCTCACCGGCGCTGGGCGTTCGGCACTCTCGCGTTGAGTGACATCAAGGCAGTGAAGAACAAAACGGGAGCGACGGTCAACGATGTCGTAATGACTTTATGCGCTGGCGCGCTTAGGCGTTGGCTGATCAAACATGAAGCACTTCCGGACGGTCCATTATTGGCGATGGTCCCGGTATCGGTACGCGTGGAAGATGACAAGGGCACCGGGGGCAACCGCATTTCCGCGATGGTCGCGGTGCTACCAACCGATCAAGCAGATCCACTACGCAGGCTCCAGGAGATGCAAGCAGAGATGGTGATTGCCAAACACGAACATGGCGCTCTGCCGGCAGCTCTTCTCCAAGATTTTGCTGCGTTCACGCCCCCGTCTGTACTCGGGATGGCCAATCGCGTTGCGGCACGGGCGCGTCTCATGGACAGGGTCAACTTGCCGTTCAATGTCGTTATTTCCAATGTTCCTGGTCCGCAGTTCCCGCTGTACACCTCGGGCGCACGCATGGAAGGCATCTACCCGATTTCTGCGATTACCGACGGCGTCGGGCTGAACATGACATTGATGTCGTACAACGGTGGTCTCGACTTCGGCCTGGTAGCCGATCGAGAAATGGTGCCCGACATCTGGTCAATGATCGATGCACTCGAAGAAGAACTCGAAACACTCAAGAAGTTGGCGGATATCTCCGACTGAGCTCCTCGACCAGGAGCGGTATCACTGCTTGCCATTCGCCCACTATCCCGGCATCTGCGACATCGAAAACGAGTGCATTCGGGTCGTTGTTCACAGCCAGGACGTTCAGCGCTCCGCGAACCCCGACCATGTGATTGAACTTTCCACTCGCGCCGATCGAAATGAACAGTCGAGGCGCGATGCTTCGTCCGGTGATTCCAATTTGGCGTGCACGGGGTAACCAACCGCGGTCGGTCACCTTGCGAGTGGCTCCAAGTTCCGCACCGAGGACGTCTAGTAACAGTTGAAGCCGGGGATAGTCAGACGGGTCTATCGCTTCACCCACCCCGACCACGGCACTCGCTTCGGCGAGTACATCTAGGTCATCGTCTCGCACGCGCGCCAAAACCTCAACGCGACTCGTCTGTGCGACCTCCAGGGAGCGGATCGGAGCGCGGTATTCGCGAGGAGTCATCATCGGCAGCATCCCTGCACGCACGGTTGCCATCTGCACATCGGATGTCGCATGGATGGCAGCAACTAGCCGACCGCCGAAAGCCGGCTTTAGCCCGACGAGTCGTCCGTCCTCGACTTGAAAGCCTATTGCATCTCCTGTGAGGCCCGCGCTTAAACCTGCGGCAACTCGCGACGCGATCTCGCGCCCCCATGCTGTTCCGGGAGCGATGATCGCCCAAGGATGCACTTCGCGCGCTAGCTCCTTCACGCCGCTTGCGATGTCTTCTTCGATTACTAGGCCCGGTAGTTCCACGATTTCATCCGCACCCCAACCGCCAAGCACATCGGCATCGGGTTTCTCGACCGTGATTGCTACAACGTGGGCATCAAACATTGACGATGTGCCAAGCAACTCACGCGCCAATGCATCGTGACCAGGTTCCAGAACAACCAATACGACGCGGTCATCCGCACGACTGGCAACGTGGACTGCCGGAGTTACTTCTCCAGTAGTGGCAAGGTGATCGTGTGATGAGTCGAACGCGCCACGCAATGCGAGCAGCCCGACCGCATTTTCGACCTGCTCTTGCAACGAGGTGTCCCGCCAAACACGCCTGTCGCGCGCGACTTCATGTACCCGTACCGCACCAACTGAGGTCGGACTAGCGGCTTGTCCCCAAGGCCCAGCACCGAGCGCCGCTGCATCGACAGCACGAATGCGATCGGCGTCGACTGCAGCACGGCCTGGGGGGTCGACCTTGCACGGTTCCGTCAGCCGCTCCGCGGTCGAAATGAGCGCCGGTAACGCGACGCGTACCTGTACCCACCCATCGTCATGTTGACAACGCAGGTCTAGGACGCCTTCCGCGAGTGAAAGATGTCGCACAGCTGTCGCGAATGGCAGACCCATAAGTTCAGCTAGTTCCGGTCCAACCTGGCCGGTGTCTGCATCTACCGAGTTCCTACCCGTAAGAATGAGGTCAAATGGGCCTTCGCGAACGAGGGCCGCAGCCAGAGCGCGAGCGGTGGCAAGAGTGTCCGATCCCGCGAATTCCGGATCGGTGATTAGGACTCCAGAGGTTTCAACGTTGCGATCTAGGCCCCAAGCGATTCCTTCGCGTAAGCAATCCTCGGCGTTTGGGGGGCCGAGAGTGCAAAGCGTCACTGTGCCACCGTGCTCCTGAGCGAGTTCGACTGCCTTGGCCACAGCACGACGGCAATACGGATTCATCTCAAGTTCAAGTCCATCGCGGACCAGGCGCGAGTCAGGACCAAGCTCCATCGCCTCGAACGCGGGGATCTGTTTTACAAGTGCCGCGATTCGCAGGCTCACAAGTGGCGCATCCTATCGATGGCTATCTCGCGTCTGACTAGCGTGTCGGCTATGGCTACTCGTGAAGCAGTGATTGTTGACACCATCCGCACGCCGATTGGCAAGCGCAAGGGCATGTTGGCTGGCTGGCATCCAACTGACCTGCTCGCCTACACGCTGCGCGGATTGCTGGAGCGAGTCGATTTGGATCCTGGCATCATTGACGATGTCGTTGGAGGGTGCGTTACCCAAACGGGGGAGCAGGGCTGCAACGTGACCCGTAATGCGTGGGTCGCCGGCGGATTGCCTTGGCACGTTCCCGCGACAAGCGTCGATCGGCAGTGCGGCTCCTCTCAACAGGCAGCACACTTCGTAGCGCAAGGAGTTATCGCTGGGGCTTATGACATTGGGATTGCATGCGGAGTCGAATCAATGACTCGCTCTCCGATGTCCACGAATGCACGTGGCGGTACTGGGCCATTTAGCCCCGATTTCATGCAACATACGAACAACACGATCGGCATTCAGTTCTGGGTCGCTCAGGTACTTGCAGATCGCTTCGGTGTAACCCGCGAAGAAATGGATGCGTTCGCATTAGAGAGTCACCGCAGGGCTGCAGAGAACACCGACAACGGTTTCTTTGCTCGCGAGATCTTGCCAATCCCACGCAGGGATGAAGAGGGTCGCGGCACGGCAGAGATGTTGACCGCTGATGAAGGGATCAGGCGCGGGGGCACGCCCGGAGCGTTGGGCGCTCTGGGTGCGGCATGGGAGTCGGCCGACCAACCTGCACCCGACATCACAGCGGGAAACGCGTCCCAGATGAGCGATGGCGCTGCTGCGATGTTGATTGCCGACCGAGCGACAGCCGAACGCCTCGGACTACCGATTCGCGCGCGGTTCGTGCACTTCACCGTCGCCGCTGATGATCCAGTACTGGTGCTCTCGGCCCCCAACCCGGCGACACGCAAACTTCTAGAACGCTCGGGAATGAAGATCGAAGACTTCGATGCGATGGAATGCAATGAAGCGTTCGCAGCGATTGCGCTTATGTGGGCGAAGGAGTTTGAGCCCGATTGTTCAAAGTTCAATCCACGTGGGGGCGCGATCGCTCTGGGTCATCCACTCGGTGCGAGTGGTGTACGCCTCATGACCACGATGCTCAACCATCTCGAGGATACGGGTGGCCGATTCGGCTTTCAAACGATGTGTGAGGGTGGCGGCCAGGCGAACGCGACGGTGATCGAACGCCTAGACGGGTGACGTCAGTGGCTCAACTCGTAACCGCTGCAGACAGCGAGATTGCCCAACGCCAAGCAGCTGGAGAATTGAAGCGGGCTGGCCTACGTTCAGGTGACCGGGTCGCGTTGCTCGCCAACAGTTCGCCGGCATTCATCGCAGTTGTTCTCGGCGCGTTACGCACCGGCATAATCCCGGTGTTGTTGCATGCGAACTTGCTCGTTAAAGAACAGGAATCATTACTCGCAAATTCTGAACCAGCGAAGGTGTTACGCGGCGAAGAAGTTGAAGCGATGGTTGGCGGCGAACTCGAGGTCGAGTTGGCGCCATGGCCACTAGCGCGTCCGATGCTTTACACGTCGGGAACTACAGGCACGCCCAAGGGGGTGTACTCGGGACTTCTCAATGAAAGCGATGCGGCGAACTTGTTGGCTGAAGAGCGCGAGATGTGGGGGTTCGTGGCCAGCGATATTCATCTCGTCGCTTCCCCGCTTTATCACTCTGCCCCGATGCGGTTCACTGCGGGCACTTTGCTCGCAGGTGGCTCGGTATTACTTCCAGGCCGCTTCGATGCCCCGACGTTCGCCGCAGCGATAGAGCAGTACCAACCGACCAGTGCATTCGTAGTTCCCGCACATTTGCAGCGGCTCGCTGCGCTCGCAGAGTTGCCTTCGCTCGGTGGGTTCCGACTTATCGCCCACGCTGGTGCACCATGCCCCCAGGCACTCAAACGCCGTTGGTTGAGCCTGTTGCCCGACGGAGCGCTTTGGGAATTTTACGGTTCCACCGAGGGACAAGTCACGGCTTGCAGCCCACACGATTGGCTCGAACGACCCGGCACCGTAGGGCGTGCGCGGCAGGGGAGGGTGGTTTCGACTGATGTCGACGGCATGATCTGGTGTGGCGTCCCCGAATACGCGCGTTTCGAGTACTGGCGCGACGCGGAACGCACTTCAGCAGCATGGCGAGACAGTGCATTCACGGTGGGCGACATAGGCAGGTTGGATACGGAGCAGTTTCTATACCTAGACGGCCGCCGCGATGATCTCGTAATTTCTGGTGGTGTCAACGTGTACCCGCTAGAAGTCGAACGCGTTCTACTTGAGCATCCGAGCGTTAGCGACGCGGCCGTATTTGGAGTTGACGACGAACAATGGGGACAGCGCGTCTGCGCTGTAGTGGTAGGCGATATCGATGCGGAGTCGTTGATGGCGTGGATGCGAGAGCAGGTAGCGCCGTACAAAAGGCCGAAGGAAATCCTGGTGATGGAGGAGATCCCCGTGAACTCGATGGGGAAGGTGAGGCGCTCCGACCTAGCGAGTCACATCAACGCCTAAGAGCGAGCGCGCATTCGACTTCTCAATCTTCGTCCCACCGCGATCGACGGCGCCTCAACCACCCGATACGCAGCTGTGGAGATGGCGACTGTCGCCCCTAGCAACACCGCCATTGCGAGGACATGGTCTTGCCAGTCTCCGACGACAGCGAGCACGGCGGGGTGCAATAGATATACCGAGTACGAGATGAGGCCCAAGAACAGCAGCACTCGCGGGAATGATCGCTCGCGCTGCGTTACGGCCAGCACCACAAGTGCATATGCAGCAAGCCACGGCAGGAATGCTCCCGCAAATTCAAACTGCTTGCCGCCTTCCTTTACCTCGAAGTGTGAATAACTCACCCAAGTAGTTAGGGCACCCGCAATCGCCGTACAGCTGAGCAACACAATGACGCGCGCGCGCGACTCCGTTCCCTGTGCAAAACGGAACAACACGGTTCCTATGAACATCGTTGCCAAATAAAATGGGATTGCCGCCGGTAGGCGTCGATCAAGAATCAGCGGCAACACGACGCAGAAGGCCGTTAGTGCGCCCACGGCCGATGCCGCGAGTAGGTAAGACCGACGCAGAAGCCCGACTGCGAATAGCGCCGAACATGTCATGTAGAACACGAGTTCAATTGTGAGCGTGTAGTAAACGCCGCTCGCCATTGGCGCGCCCACAAACTGTTCGAGCATCGTTAGATTTATGAGCGTGTATCCAGCCTGGTGAAGTTGGTATTCGGGGCTGAAGGTGGATGGTTCCCAAAGCGATACGAGTAACAACAACGCGATTGATAACCAGTAGGCCGGGTAGAGGCGGAACACCCTGCCCGTCCAGAATCTTCTGAGCGATCCCTCGCCTTCGAGGCTCGTCGGAATGATGTACCCGCTTACAAGGAAGAAGACGCATACTCCGAAACGTCCGAAGTCGAACGTCTCGCGGGAGAACGTTTCGAACGCCGGCCACCACTGTTCAGCGCCATGCTGAACAACGACAGCAATCGCCGCGACACCGCGCAAGGCATCGAGAAACTCCAAGCGTCGGGTACTCACGCCTTCAGTTTGGTCCGGCTAGTGCAACTTCACAGGGACGCAGCGAGAGTTGCTAGAGCCGCCAATTGTTCGCAGTAGTGATCGATTGAGTGATGAATGAATCTTGCTGCCAGTCCGGTTGCGCCAAGTTCTATGTAACGGCCCAGTTGTTCGCTCACCCGATCCGGCTCATCAAGCGGATCGAACGGTCGGTCGTTCTGCACAACTACCTCTAACGGAAGGCGCCTTCTTGCCCACGCGTCTGTCTCCCGTGCCCGATTGAGCATTTCAGAAAGATCCCCGGTGCGTAGACCAAACGGTGCCCACCCGTCGCCGAGTTCAACGGCGCGCCGTAGCGAACGAGCGGTACGCCCTCCCACCCAAAGGGGCAGATGTACCTGAACAGCGCAAGGATCAACGATCATCCCGCCGAAGGTGTAGTAGCTGCCGTCGTACTCCGGTTCGTGTTGCGACAAGCCGGCACGCAGAGCGCGCATCGCGTCGTCGGCCAATACACCTCGGTCCTCGAACTCGGCGCCAAGCAGTACGAATTCTTCTTCGAGGGAACCGACTCCTACTCCGAGTACCACACGGCCTCCGCTGATCGCGTCGAGGGTTCCATAGCGCTTCGCGATGTCGAGTGGATGGTGGTAGCCGAGCACGAGCACAAACGTTGCGAGGCGGATTGTAGAAGTACTCGCCGCCAAGTAACCGAACGTCGCCAGTGGATCCCAGTAAGTAGACCCGCGTGTCTGCGCGACGTCGAATGGAATGGCGACGTGTTCGCTACACGTACAGAAGTCGTAACCGAGACGTTCCGCCTCGACTACAACCTGTGTAAGTTCATGTATTCCTGCCGTGGTCTCCCATTGAGCGTGTGCACCGGGAAGACGAGTGACGACCGGTGTGACTATTCCGAGTCGCACGATCCCTCCTACTTGCGAGGCAGTTTGATCGCCTTCTTGGCGATGATGTTCTTTTGGATCTCAGTCGCTCCGGCGCCGATTGAGGTATATCGCTGCCAGGAGTAACTACGTGTCCAGGTGCCACCGTCGACAGCGTCGGGGCCACCCTTCAAGAGGAGTCCCGCAGGACCGAGCAGATCGACACCGAGTTCCGCGAGTGTCTGGCTGATCTCTGACCACTGCAGTTTTGCGAGCGGGACCTCTGGCCAGTTGGGGAGTCCCTTCATAATCTTCGTCAGAGCGCGGTAGTTGAGCAGTCGAGTTAGTTCGATCGCTGTGAATGCTCTTCCAATGCGATCTCTCAATTCGGGGTCATTGAGCGCCTCGGGGTTGACTGCGCGCGCCGTTGAAATCATTGACTTCAGGTCGGCGGCCATAGTGATCGAAAGCCCGGCGGTGCCAACACGCTCATGTCCGAGAGTGCTCATCGCAACCTGCCAACCTTCGCCTTCACCGCCGAGCCGACAATCTGCAGGTACGTCGACGTCGGTGAAGAACACTTCATTGAGCATCGTGTCGCCTGTGATATCGCGGATCGGTCGACACTCGATTCCCGGCGTACGCATATCGATGATGAAGGCGGTTATTCCCTCATGCTTCGCATTTCGTTCGAATGCGGTTGGGTCAGTCCTAAGTAGGAACAGTCCCCATTGCGCGAGATGCGCGCTTGAGATCCAGGTCTTCTGCCCGTTCACTACGTAATGGTCACCATCGCGTATGGCGGTGGTTCGCATGTTCGCGAGATCGGATCCCGCCTCAGGTTCACTGAATCCTTGGCACCAATGATCGTCGGCCGACAAGATGCCCGGAAGCCAACGCTGGTGTTGCTCTTCAGTCCCACACTTGATGATCATCGGCCCGATCTGCCAGATGCCGTTCGCGTTGTAAATACCCGGTGCGCGAACTCGGGCCATCTCTTCGGAATAAATCGCGTTCTGGATAGGGGTGGCTTCTCTGCCGTGCCAGTCGACCGGCCAGTTGATCGCTGCCCACCGTCCATCGTCGAGACGCCGTTGCCAATCTTTGCGCCGTTCCTGCGTGCGTGCGAATCCCTCTGATTTGGTGTTGCTCGCGCCCGTGAGGTGGAGGGCTTGGTCGTCGTCGGCTCCCCAATGTTCAAGGAACGAAATCAGGTTCGCGTCGAGCCACGACCGCAACTCGTCACGAAATGCAACGTCATCAGGTGTGAGCGCGAAGTCCAAGGGACCGGAACCTAACACGCGTGTCAGGTTTCTCGATAGTGTCACGTCCATGGATTTCACCTTCTCTCCCGACCAGGATGTACTGAGGGACACCGTTCGCGCATGGCTCGCAGACAAAGCGCCTAGCGAATACCTGCGGGCGATGGTCGATGACGATCGGGGCTTTACCGACGAGTGCTGGCGTGAAATCGTTGATCTTGGTTGGACCGGGGTACTCGTGCCTGAAGAGAACGGTGGACTAGGGCTCGGTCTCGTCGACGTAGTTGTCGTGCTGGAAGAAATGGGCCGCCTACCTTTCCCCGGTCCCTACTTTTCGTCGGCGATCGCCGCGACAACCGCAGCACGCGAGTTAGGCGCAACCGAACTCCTCGAAGCACTGGCAGCGGGCGCGGAACGCGGGACGATCTCTCTTTCGGAGAACGGGTCAGGTGACCCTGTCGAAAGCGTTCATACCCGTGCGCGCCGAAAGGGCGCTAGCTGGGTCCTTAGTGGTGTTAAGCCGCTGGTGATCGATGGCCATACTGCAGATTGGGTGATAGTCGCAGCGCGCACGCACGAAGGTCTGGGCTCTTTCCTGCTGCGAGCGCCTCAGGGTGAATCGGTTCCGGTAATGGACCCAACGCGCAAAGCGGCCCGCCTCGTTTTCGACGAAACGCCCGCGCAGCCGTTGGGGCCTGTTGGCGACCACAGCGCGATCTGGCGATCGATCTCAGACAGTTGCAGCGTAGGACTAGCAGCGGAACTAGTTGGTGTGTGCGAAGGCGCGCTTGAAATGGCAGTTGACTACTCCAAGACCCGTGTTCAGTTCGACAAGCCCATCGCAACGCACCAGGTAATTCAGCACAAGATCGTAGACATGCTCCACAAGCTCGAGTTAGGGCGAGTAGGCGTGCACTTCGCGGCTTGGGCGTCCGATGTTGGGGATCCCGATAAGGAACGTGCGGCAGCGATCGCGAAGAGTTCCATGTCCGAGGCGGCGGTGTTCGTTACATCGGAGAACATTCAGGTTCATGGGGCAGTCGGGTTCACGTGGGACTGCAACGCGCAACTTTTTTATAAGCGCGCAAAACAGAACGACATCTTGTTTGGTTACCAAGGGTGGCAACGCCGCAGGGTTGCCGACCTGGTTCTGGATCACACGTGAGCGTTCTTGCAACGTTGGACGCCGTGTAAGCCATGGCGACCGACAAGAAGTTGATGAGCCTGCACGATGCAGTGGCGGAACATGTGCGCGCTGGCGATTCCCTGCACATCGTGGTGGGCCACTCGCGGTGGACGGCATCAGCTAGAGAGGTCATACGTCAATGGTGGGGGCGCGACCCAAAATTCACGTTGATCATGTTGAGCCTCTCCAGCCTCGGAGCCCTGTTCTTCCGCGGCGGGCTGGTCGAACGCGTAATTACTGGATACTCAGGAGACACATTCCCGAATTTCACGCCCAACCCATGGTTCCAGCGCGGTTACCAATCGGGAGACGTAGCGGTAGAGCACTGGTCATTCCTTGCACTTAGCCAAAGGTTAGAGGCGGCCGCTAAGGGCTTGCCCGCAATTGTCACTCGATCAATCGTTGGTTCCACTATGGAAACCAACGACGCATTTGCTCGTGTCGATTCGCCATTTGGAGAAGTTGGACTTCTGGGCCCGCTTGCACCCGATGTTGCATTGCTGCACGCTCCGGTAGCGGACCGACAGGGCAACGTCGCACTTTCGGCGCCAATGCTCGAGGGCGTGTGGGGAGCACTTGGTGCGCGCAGAGGCGCCATCGTCACCGTGGAATGTGTTGTAGACGACTTAAGTGAGGTTGCGGATTGTGTACGTATACCAGCGCACCGCGTACTCGCGATCTGTGAGACTCCAATGGGGGCTCACCCCGGCGGTCTGTTCACGCGTGGCCTGCCAGTCGAGGGCTACGGAGAGGACTACGAATTCTTTATCGACGCACGCGCCGCATCGCGAAGCGATGACTACGACGAGTGGATTGCACGTTGGGTGCTTGAACCAGAGAATCAGGACGCGTACCTGGAACGCCTAGGGGAAGACCGCATTGCGCGTTTGATCGGCAAGGCGAATGACAAACCGGGAACGTGGGATCAAGATTCCAATGCCGTAGATCTAGATGCACCGGCGAATTCTTGGGAGCAAGCTGCGACATACGGAGCGCGCCATCTTGCGGAACGCGTATTGGCTCTCGACGCCGATGCGGTGTTAGCCGGTGCGGGGGTCGCCAATCTTGCAGCGTGGCTTGGGGTGCGCCTCGCTCATCAACAAGGCAGCGAAGTTCAGCTCACCGCAGAGATTGGTCTATGGGGTTACGAGCCAGCTCCCGGAGAGCCGTTCGTTCTGAATCATCGCAATTTTCCTTCCGCCACAATGCTCGGTGACGCGGCGATGGTTTTGGGAACTCTCGTTGGGGGTCCCGGCACAACGACAATCGGTTGCCTGGGCGGAGCACAGGTAGACCGTCACGGAAATGTCAACAGCACTCAGATATCAGACGGCCCATTCCTGGTTGGGTCAGGTGGAGGCAATGACGTCGCGAGTACTGCCGAGGAGTGCATCATCATTGCGACCCTCACGCCGCAACGAACACCGACGGAGTGTGGATACATCACCTCGCCAGGCAACGCGGTACGAGCGTTGGTGACCGACCTCGGCCTGTTGGAGAAGTTGGAACTAGGCGACGAACTGGTATTGACCGCAGTACCAGTCGGAGCAGCGTCACTTGAATTACGCATAGATGCCGCTAAGGCTGCATGCGGATGGGAGTTGAAGGTGGCTCCCGCGGTGCGCGAGTTGGCACCTCCGACAGCGGACGAATTGGCCGCCCTTCGTATGTGGGACCCAGAGGCATTATTCCTGCGCGGTTGAACCCCTCAGCGATGCAGCCCGTCTAGGGTCAAACATCTACCGATTGTGGGGTGCAATGGCTGGGGTCACGTTCGATCACGTTACGAAGCGCTTCGGTGATGTCGTCGCCGTAAACGACCTGAGCCTCGACGTGTTCGATGAGGAGTTTCTGGTTCTTCTGGGTCCGTCTGGATGCGGCAAGTCCACCGCGCTGCGAATGATCGCGGGTCTTGAGGAGCCGTCGGAAGGAACCATCGAGATTGGCGAATCCATAGTCAATGACGTGGAGGCGAAAGATCGCGATGTAGCGATGGTGTTTCAAAGTTACGCGCTTTATCCGCACATGTCGGTGCGCAAGAACATCGAGTTTCCGTTGCGCACACGCAAGGTCGCATCCGACGAGCGCGAGAAGTTGGTTCGCGATGCAGCCGAGTCCCTAGGCCTCGAGACTCTGCTCGACCGCAAGCCTGCGCAACTATCGGGAGGCCAAAGACAACGTGTCGCTCTTGCACGCGCAATCGTTCGACGCCCGAAGGTATTCCTGATGGATGAGCCGCTCTCAAATCTCGATGCAAAGTTGCGCGTACAGACCCGAGCCGAACTCATTGAACTACAGCGCGAACTGGCCACCACTGTTATCTACGTAACGCACGATCAAGTCGAAGGCATGACAATGGGGCACCGAATCGCGATCATGGCCGACGGCAAGTTGCAGCAGGTCGGTCCTCCCCAGGCGGTGTATGACCACCCGGCAAACCTTTTCGTAGCTCGTTTCATCGGGAACCCACCGATGAATACCGTGAGTGGTCCGATCGTGCGAACCGCATCGGATCCTGCGGGTTCGTTTGGAATCGGTGTCGAGGGCACGGTTATTCCTCTGCCTGCAGGACATTGCGCCGCGATCGAACGGTCGGGAGCGAAAACTGTCGTCCTAGGCGTGCGCCCAGAACATCTTCGACCAGCGACCGAAGGGGGGCTCGTCGCGACTGTCGCCGTCATCGAGTCCCTCGGCCATGAGCGTCACGTGGATTGTCGCCTCGCAGATGGGCAGATGGTTATCTCGCGATTGAGTTCAAGCGAGCCAGCACCGCTCGTTGGCGAGCGAATCAATCTCACCGTAGACCCACTCGAATTACATATCTTTGACGGTGTCACCGAAGAAGCAATTGAGACGCTGTGATTTCTACGCGTAGCGCCAAGTCCCGACGGCGGTTGCGCGAGAGCGGTCTGGCTTACCTGTTGCTCGGTCCGTCTCTCGTGATCTTCGCAGTGTTCATCTTTTACCCATTCCTCTCAAACTTCTATCTCGGTTTCTTCAAGACGCCACCTTTCCCGGGATTACCGAACCGCTTTGTCGGGCTTAGCCAATACCAAGAAGTTCTCACGTCGAGCGTGTTCCTGAACAGCGTCCGCACGACAGTCGCATTCGCGTTCTTGACCGTGCCGCTAGGAATTGCGCTTGGTCTGGGTCTCGCAGTCCTCGCGCACCAACAACTTCGCGGAATCGCTATTTATCGCACGATCTTCTCGTCAACGGTTGCAACCTCCGTTGCGGTTGCATCAGTGATCTTTGGCACCCTGTTCAACCCAGTTGTCGGTTTGCTGCCGTGGCTCGGGATCAACCCACAGCCCCCAATCCTCGACAATCCAGACTGGGCACTAATTGCAGTCGCCTTAATCACGGTTTGGCAGACGCTTGGGCTCACATTCATTTTGATGGCGTCCGGGCTTCAAGCAATCCCCGATGAACTACATGAAGCGGCCCGCATTGATGGTGCGGCCGCATGGAGCCGTTTCTTTAGGGTCACGATGCCGTTGCTTTCGCCGACGATCTTTTTCGCTGTGGTGATCGGGGGAATATTCGCCTTCCAAACATTTGGTCAGATTGACCTGCTGACGCAAGGGGGACCCCTCGGCAAGACGAACGTGCTCACGTACTACGTATTCACGACTCTCCGGACAGAGAACAATGACGGCAAAGCCGCGGTGTTGGCAGTCGCCCTATTTTCGATCACGCTAGTGCTGACGCTCGTGCAGATGAAGGTCCTTGAACGCAGGGTGCACTATGCACGGTGACACGCCATCACGCCAGGGCACTGCGAGTCGGAACCGGCGACGTGTTCTCGTGAAGGTGCTGCGATATTCGCTTCTCACGTTTCTTGCGGTCGTCGTTGTGTTTCCGCTGTACATCACTGTCGTGAACTCATTGTTGAGTCCCCAGCAGATTGCATCGCGTCCGCCCACGTTCTTTCCGTTCCATCCGCAGTGGGGCTCGTACTCGACTGCTTGGGATGCTGGACATATGTCGGAGTACATGCTCAATAGCGTGATCGTGACTGCGATAATCACTGTTGGTCAGGTGGCTACGGCGATACTCGCTGCGTATGCGTTTGCATTCTTGGAGTTCCCGATGAAGCGAGGGCTGTTTGTTTTATTCCTTGCCACGTTGATGGTGCCGTTTGAGGTAACGATCATCACGAATCTGACAACAATCACGAATCTTGGGTGGTACAACTCGTATCAAGGACTTGCGGTGCCATTTCTTGCGACTGGCTTTGGCGCGTTCTTGCTGCGCCAGGCATTTCTTCAAGTTCCACCCGACCTCAAGGATGCTGCAGCGCTAGACGGTTATGGACACTGGCGATTTATGACCCGAGTTGCAGTTCCCCTTGCCAGGCCGACGGTTGCAGCACTCAGCGTTTTCGCATTCTTGGGCGCATGGAATCAGTACTTGTGGCCCCTGCTCGTGACGAAGGATGACCGGTACCGTACGGTCCAGATTGGTCTGAAGCAGCTGAGTTCGACAAGCCTGGATCAGGTCAACGTCACATTCGCTGGTGTGGTGATAGCGGCGCTCCCTCTCGTTTTTCTCCTGCTCATATTCCAGAAACAACTTGTGCGCGGTTTAACCGCCGGCGCCGTGAAAGGCTGAACGATGAGATCTAACCGAACCGTCTCCCCGGAGGGACCCATGCACCGGTCGCCGTTTAACAGCAAGTACCTGCGTTCGATGAGCCTCGGCTTGGCCGCAGCGCTCCTGGTCGTGGCATGCGGCAGTGGGGGAGGAAACAACAACGACACCACAAAGACGAAGTGTCCCGTCGATGAATTGCAAAAAGCGACGAGCCCCATCGAGATCACGTTCTGGCACGCCATGAACAGGGCCAACGAAGAGACATTGGTTCGCCTAGTTAATGAGTACCAGGTGCAACAACCCAAGGTAAAAGTAAAACTGATCAATCAGACGGGATACCGCGAGAGCTTCGAGAAGTTCAAGGCAGGATTGAGTAGCGGAGACTTGCCAGACATTGTGCAGATCGAGGAGACCGCAACGCAACAAATGATCGACACGCAAGCGACTATCCCCGTGCAGGACTGCATAGATGCAGAAAAGTACGACACGTCCGATTACCTCACGCGTGTGCTCGACTACTACACAGTTGACAACGCACTTGTGTCCATGCCGTTCAACGTGTCGAATCCGGTGTTGTATTACGACAAGAACGCATTCACCGCAGCGGGTCTCGACCCCGAAAAACCACCGAAGACACTCGCGGAAGTTACCGAGTACAGCAAGAAAATTAAGGCGTCAGGCTACGAATTCGGATATGGACTGAAACTTGATCCTTGGTGGATTGAGCAAGAGTCGGCCAAAGGCGGCGAGTTGTTCGTCAATAACAGCAATGGCCGCTCGGAGCGCGCTACGGCAGCCGCATTCGATAACCACGTCAGCCTCAAAGCCTTCACCTGGATGGACGAGATGGTCGCCAGCGGCCTTGCGGTCGCAAATAGTGCCTCTGGACCGAGTGCGTTTGACAACCTGTTGGCTATTCGATCCAAGAAACTTGCAATGACAGTCGATACATCGGCTGCTCTCGGCACGATCTCGCAGCTGATGGCTTCAGGTGAAGCGGGTGGCGTGAAGTTGGGTGTAGGCCCGATGCCGGGACCTAGTGGCAAGGGTGGCGTGCTCGTAGGCGGAGCGTCCCTGTACATAGCTGCCAAGTCCTCTGGGCCAAAGCGCGCTGCGGCGTGGGACCTCACCAAGTTCCTCACATCTTCTATGACCCAGGCGGAGTGGGCTGCTGGAACCGGTTACATCCCGATCCGAAAGTCTTCAGCCAATTCGAAGGTGATGACCGAGCTCTGGAAGGCCGAGCCTGGCTACAAAGTCGCGTACGACCAGTTGCTAGGAGGCGTGGATAACGCCGCAACTGCCGGACCGGTAATCGGCGCGTACCAGGCAGTGCGCGATGTCGTCCTGGCCGCGCAACAACGGATGCTGACGCAAGGCGTGTCGCCCCAGAAGGCGCTGCGAGATGCGCAGAAGCTGGCGACCAAGGCGATGGTCGATTACAACTCGCGAGTTGTCGGCTAGTCGCGCGTGGTCTTTAGGCCTTGATAATTGTCACGCACGCGTTGGCCCCACGGCCAACGGTGTGTGCAAGGCCGACACGGGCACCAGCGACTTGTCGTATGCCCGCTTCGCCGCGGAGTTGTCGAACTAGTTCCACCACTTGGCCTAGAGCCGAAGCCCCGAGCGGTTCTCCCTTAGAGAGCAGCCCACCAGAAACATTTACTGGTCGCCGCCCACCGATCGCCGCGTCACCATCAGCCAAGATGCGGGCCTGGTCTCCCGAAGCGCACAACCCAAGTTCTTCCCATGCGAGCAGTTCACGCGCGGCATCGGTGTCTTGGCACTCGACTATGTCGAGGTCGTCAGGACCAACACCCGCTTCCTCGAACGCCGCCTTCGCGGCCAAGGTGGATGGTGGTGGAATAAACGAGTCGTCGATCCCCGAGAGTGGTGTCGCTTCGCCGAGCACACTACCGGGAAGGTGCGACCTCAGAACTGCCGATGCGAGTGTTACGCGAGCTGAACCGTCGGCGGGCGCGCGACGTAACACGACCGCAGCTGCACCCTCATTTGGAGAGCACAACATGAACAGATGCAATGGATCACAAACCAGACGCGAATTGAGTACCTCTTGCGCCGAGACCTCTTTGCGGAACATCGCGTCGGGGTTATTGACCCCATGTCGCCTGTTCTTGACAACTAGGTCCGCCAAATCGTTCTTCGTGATACCGGATTCGCGCATCAGCCGCTGCGCGCGCAACGCGAAGTATGCGGGAGTTACTGCGAGCCCGGCCTGCTCGCGCCATGGTTCAAAGAACGTCGACCGGATGATGCCCTTGGGCATCTTCTCCATTCCAAATACGAGCACGCTTTCGTATTGCCCAGCCTGGATCGCGCCCATCGCCAACTGCAGCGCAGCACCACCGCTCGCGCACCCGGCCTCAACGTTGACGATCGGCATGCCCGTGAGGGCGAGAGCTCCAAGAACTTTGTGTCCAGCAGCAACGCCAGCGTATGCAGTGCCGCAAAAGGCTGCCTGAAATCCGCCGCGAGGGATAGCGGCCTCGGCGAGGGCGGCCTTGACGGCGGTGACACCCATGTCGGTGACCGAGACGCCATCGAAGCGGCCGAACGGATGCAAGCCAACGCCAGCAATCTCAACGCTCGTCATACTCCCCTCTCCGTTTCCGGGGTGAACTCCCATGTGACAACGCCGTCGCCAAGGTCCACAATCTGCAGACGCATCGCCATGCCGTATTCGTATGTTGCCGTGGGCGAGGTGAGTCTCGTAACAATGCGCAGCCCTTCGGGTAGTTCGACAATGCCGAAGCCGAACGGCACAACCCCCTCGTATCCAGGAGGCGCAGTCGTTACTTCAGTCCAACCCCAAAGTGTCCCGTGGTCTGAAAGCGTGACGGGGTCCACGTTCTCGCAACCGCAGTACGGGCAGTGCGCTAGCCGTGGGAAGCAATGATGTTCGCACTCGCCGCAGAGCGCCCCGAGCAACGCTGGCGGGTCAACAGTGAATAGTCCCTCGTGAACAGGGGTGTGCATCAGACAACACCGGACTCGCGG
This sequence comes from Bifidobacterium breve, assembly GCA_945865605.1. Classification (GTDB taxonomy): domain Bacteria; phylum Actinomycetota; class Acidimicrobiia; order IMCC26256; family JAENVU01; genus SHUZ01. Next base: position 63,804 of record CAMBEL010000001.1, on the reverse strand, counting down.
AGAGCGTCGATCTCGGCCGCAGAGATGCCAAGCAACGTCCCGAGCACCTCGTCGGTGTGCTCACCGAGTCGCGGAGCACCTGTTGGAACGTGCACATCCTCGCCCACGAAACGCGGGAACGGCGCCTGTTGCCGCATCGGTCCCGCAACAGGGTCATCAACAGTTACAAGGTCGCCGCGCGCAGCGAAGTGTGGATCGGCGAATATGTCGGCTGCGGTATAAGCGGTTGCGACCGGGACATCATGCTCCACGCATGCCGTTTCTACCGCTAGGGCATCAAGTTGGCGCGCCCAGTCCGCGACGATTCCGTTGATCTCGTCGCTTCGTTCGGCGCGGTCGACCAGGCGCTTGAAACGCGCATCCTCGGGGAGATCTGAGCGGCCCATCGCTGCACACAGGCGAGTGAAGTTCGCATCGGAACCAGCGACAATGCAAACGAACTTTCCATCGGCGGTCGCGTAATTGTCGAGAGGAGCGCTGTTCGCGAGCCGGTTACCTTCCCGATTGCGCACGGTTCCAAGTCGGTCATATGCAGCAAGGGTCCACTCGAGCACACGTAACACTGACCCATAAAGAGCGGCATCGATTACCGATCCCTTCCCAGATCGATGGACGTCGCGCGAGTACAGGGCTGCGGTAGCGGCCTGCGCAGCAAATACGCCAGTCAGGTAGTCGGAGATCGTTACCCCAGCCCTCACGGGCGGCCTGTCGGGGTATCCCGTTAGGTGCAGCAACCCACCGAATCCAATCCCTACGCGATCCAGGCCGGGCCGAGATGAATTGGGCCCGTCTTGGCCGAATGAACTGATGCGGACGGTGACGATGTTGTCGCCCAGATCCGACGGAGCGATGTGCCACCGCTCAAGTGTCCCGGGACGAAAGTTTTCGACAACCACGTCGGCCGTCGCGGCGAGTCTTCGGAAAAGGTCCTGGCCCTCCGGTCGCCTTAGGTCGAGTGTGACGCTTCGCCGACCGCGTCCTTCCACCGCCCAAAAGAGCGAGTAACCAGGATCTTCGCCTTCGGCTCCTGGCAGAAACGGTCCAATCTCGCGCATGAAGTCGCCAGTGCCGGGCTGTTCGACCTTGATGACCTCGGCGCCTTGCTCACCCAACAACCCAGCGCAGAACGGCGCCGCGATTCGCGTTCCTAAATCAAGGACGCGCAGCCCTTCGAGCGGCCCCCCCATTAGGTGGCGGTACCTTCGCCAGCCTGTTCGCGCTTCACGCCGTCCATTCCACCGGCGCGGCGCGCTTCTGCGAGTGCGAGCGCTTCTGAACTGTTGCTCACGTCTTGGTGCACTGTGAAGTGGTACTGCCATGACTCGCGTTGGCCTTGAAGATCGACCATGTGATTTATCGTGTCTTTGATTGCTCGCGCGGTGATCGGCGGCACAAGTGCGACCGCGTCCGCCATGGCGCGAGCTTCATCGGCGAGCCGATCGCGCGGAACCACTCTGTTTACGAGTCCAAGGCGTTCCGCTTCCGAGGCGTCAAGCGTTGTCGCGCACAACAAGAGTTCCTTGGCCTTGCGAGGCCCGAGGTCCCACGGTTCTATAAGCAACTCAACCCCGACGCCGCTCATGCGGGCGACTGGGTTGGAGAACTTCGCGTCTTCCGCGGCCACGATCAAGTCACACATCGAAGCGAGCATCATCCCGGCAGCGGAGCATGCACCCTGTACGGCCGCGATTGTCGGCTTTGGAAAATCTCGAATGCGCACGAGTTTGTCCCAGTACATCACCTGCTCATGTTCAAGTTTTCCCTCGGGCGTGTTTCGTTTAGCAGCCCAAAATTCTTCTGCAGCGAGAATTTCTTTGAGGTCGTGACCTGCCGAGAAGTGCTTGCCTTTTGCGCCGAGCACCACGACACGAACCGCCTCATCCTGTTCGACCATGTCGAACGCTGCATCGATCTCATCGATCATCTTCGAGTTCTGTGCGTTGGCCGCACTGGGCCTTGAGAGCGTGATGAGCGCGACCGCGCCATCTACCTCATACCGGATGGTCTCGAAATCCACTGCACTCCTGACGTGGGTGTGCAGGAAATCTAGTTGGAACCTCAGGAGCCTGAATGCAACCGGGCCAGCTACGCCTTTGGCTCACGCGGTAGCCCCAGGACGCGTTCGCCTACAAGGTTGCGTTGGATCTCATTGGTTCCTGCCCAGATGGAGCTTGCTTGGTAATAGAGCCACGATCGTTGCCATTCGCCTTCGCCCGGATTATTGGCTGCTCCACGCCAGAGCGGAGCCGAGGATCCGAGCGCGGTCATCACTGTCTCGTGCAGTCGTTTGCTCATTTCACTCCACCAGAGTTTGTTGATGGCACCGACGGGTCCGGGTTCTTCGCCCTTGGCGGTACGCGAAATCGAACGCCAGTTGTGAAGGCGAAACAGTTGTACTTCAACGAACGCCTCAGCGAGACTTTGCGCACCGCGGTGATCATCGAACATCGCGCCGTCGGACGCCAGCCGTAGCAGTTCGTCTAGTAGCTGGGCGTGGATGACGAGTTGGCGCGGGTTCACGCCGCGTTCGTGACTGAGGGTTGAGTTTGCGACGCGCCAACCTTCGTTCTCTGGACCGATTATCTGGTCTTCTGGAATGAATACCTCCGTGAAGAAGACCTCGTTGAATTCGCACTCGTCTGTGATCTGGCGCAATGGACGCACCTCGACTCCCTGCGACCGCATATCCACTACCAAATAAGAGATCCCACGTCGTTTGGGCGCATCAGGATCGGTACGCGCCAAGCAGACACCCCAGTCAGCGAACTGCGCATAGCTAGTCCAAACCTTTTGACCGTCGAGTAACCATCCACCGTCGACACGACGTGCACGTGTGGATACGGAGGCAAGGTCGGACCCCGCACCAGGTTCGCTGAAGAGCTGACACCAGATTTCTTCAGCGCTCAAAATCTTGGGTAGCCAACGCGACTTTTGTTGCGCCGTGCCGTTGGCGAGCATGGTCGGTCCTACGAGGTTGATGCCGATCCGGCCAACGAGTTCGGGCGCGCGGGCCCGCGCGAGTTCCTCGGTAACGATGTAGTGGCCGACGGGGCCCGCATCGCGCCCCCCGTATTCCGTTGGCCAGGCAACGCCAACCCACCGATCAGCCGATAGCCGCGATTGCCAGTCGCGTCCGAATGCCACTTCGTCGGCTAGGTCATCGAAACGAGGCGGCAGGCCAAGCCCGTACTCCCAGGGGAGGTTTTCACGCAGCCATGTCCGACACTCATCACGCAATGCGCGTTCCGCATCGGTCGGCGTCAGGTCCATTGAAGGATCGTTAGCCGCGGCGCTCGACCGGTATGTAGTCGCGCTCTGGTTCGCCGATGTAAATCTGGCGAGGACGCCCGATCTTGGTAGCCGGGCTTTCCATCATTTCTCTCCAGTGAGCGATCCATCCGGGGAGGCGACCCATGGCGAACAAGACCGTGAACATGCGAGTCGGGAAACCCATAGCGCGATAAATGAGGCCCGAGTAGAAGTCGACGTTGGGATACAGGCGACGTTCAATGAAGTACTCATCGGATAGCGCGACCCCCTCGAGTTCGAGCGCGATCTCGATCAGCTCGTCACGTCGTCCGAGCTCTGCGAGCAAGCGATCTGCGGTGCGCTTAAGTACCTGCGCACGCGGGTCATAGTTTTTGTAAACGCGATGGCCGAAACCGGCAAGGCGGAACGGGTCGTTCTCGTCTTTGGCCTTGGCAACGTACTTGGCAATGTCTCGCCCGTCATCACGGATGCGCTCGAGTGTTTCGATCACGGCTTGGTTCGCTCCACCGTGAAGCGGTCCCCACAAGGCGTTGATTCCCGCCGCCACCGATGCGAAAAGGTTGGCTTCACTGCTTCCGACCATTCGGACGGTTGATGTTGAACAGTTCTGTTCGTGGTCTGCGTGCAGAATCAGAAGTTGCTTGAGCGCGTGAACGACGGTCGGTGACGCTTCGTACGGTTCAGAAGGCACAGCGAACATCATCGTTAGGAAGTTCTCGATGAGGTCGAGTTCATTGTCGGGGTAAAGGAATGGCTGGCCGATTGACTTCTTGTACGAGTAAGCGGCAATCGTCGGCATCTTCGCCATGAGCCGCAATGTCGAAAGCTGCACTTGCTCTGGATCATGCGGATCGTTGCTGTCTTGGTAAAAGGTTGACAGCGCGCTAACGACGCTAGACAGCATCGCCATCGGATGCGCGTCCTTGGGAAATCCGTTGAAGAAACTCTTCACATCTTCGTGGAGGAGAGTGTGACGGCGCACGCCCATCCGGAAGTCATCGAGTTCAGCCTCGGTGGGCAGCGACCCATAAATGAGCAAGTAGGAAGTCTCGAGGAAAGACGGCGAGTCGCGCTCGACGAGCTGTTCGATGGGGATGCCTCGGTACCGCAAGATACCGGCATCACCGTCTACGAAGGTGATCGCTGACTCTGTCGACCCGGTATTCACATAGCCGTAGTCGAGCGTGATCATGCCCGTTTTTGAACGCAGTTTAGAGATGTCGATTCCGAGTTCATTTTCCGTACCGCGAATTACTGGCAACTCGATCTCGGCATCGCCGTGTCGGAGGTATACGGGCTTCTCGTCGGTCACAACTACTCCTCAGTGGTCACTGTCATAGTGAATCTACCCACCGTATCTATCATGTCGCGCAACGGTGGGGCGTCGGTTCCATCGCCGCACCGCTAACCTCCGCTCCCGTGGACTTTGACCTATCCGAAGACCAGATAGCTCTGCGCGACGGAGCGGCCGCTCTTCTTGATGGAATGTGTTCCACGGTGCGCGTCCGTGCGGTTGCCGAAACCGACTCCGGCTGGGATGCCGACCTATGGGACGCGATGGTCGCCCAGGGCTGGCTTGGTGTCGCGGTACCTGAAGCCGACGGGGGACTCGGGCTCGGAGGCGTGGAACTCGCAGTGCTTCTCGAGCAGATTGGACGTCATGTCGCTCCGGTTCCGGTGTTAGCGAGCGCGGTTGCTATCTGTGCATTGCGCGCAACGGGATCGGCTTCTCTGGTCGGGGAGTTACTCGAAGGCAAGATCAAGGCCTGTGTCGCGTGGAGTCGATCGAGTAGAGCAGTGCGAGCTGAACGGAGCGCCGAGGTCTGGGCACTTACTGGACGCTGTGATCCGGTGCCGTTCTCACCGATTGCAGACATCGCGATCGTATGGGCCGAAGATGCGGATGGCGCGGCGTTGTTCTTGGTGGACCTTCGCGAACTTGGACGGCCCAACGCGCAACCCGCGATGGATCTGACTCGACCCATCGGATGGATAGAACTGAATGGAACCTCCGCCGAGCGAATCGGTGGCGCGGATGGGGCCGACGCGCTCCTCAACATGGCGGCGATGGCTTGTTCCGCAGAGATGCTTGGTGCATCTTCGCGTGCAATGGAGATGGCCGTTGAGTACGCGAAGGAACGCGTGCAGTTCGGGCGCCCGATCGGCTCCTTCCAGGCGGTAAAGCACCGTTGCGCTGACATGCTCGTAGATGTCGAGGGAATGCGTTCGTCGAGTTACTGGGCTGCGTGGTGTATCGAAGCCGCCGATCCCGACGCGTCTATTGCAGCATCGACAGCCAAGATCTGGTGCTCTGACGCATCAAAGCGGGTGATGGCCAGCGCGTTACAGGTTCACGGTGGTATTGGTTTCACATGGGAACACGACCTCCACCTGTTTCTCAAGCGGGCGCAACTCGATCAATTGAGTTTTGGTGACGCTGTATTTCATCGCGCGCGTCTTGCTGCCATGTTGCGCACAAAGGTTGAGGCAGGAGAAAGCGTCCTCTAGGTAGTGCTCTTCGCCATGCTGCGGGGAGCCGCTTAGATGCCCGCACGCGCTAGATCGCGTAGCGCCGAGCGATCAACTTTGCCTGCTCCGAGCACAGGAAGCGCACCCAAGACAACGACGCGTTCTGGAGTTTTGAAGCGTGCGATGCCTTCATTCGTGAAGTGCTGGATGCAGGCTTGCAGATCGAAGTTATCGGACGCGACTACGAAGGCGCATACGCGTTCACCCAACCGGTCGTCTGGATATCCGACGGCCACGGCCTCGCGAACAGAAGGGTGGCGAGCCAGGATTTCCTCGACTTCGCCGGCACTGATGTTCTCGCCGCCGCGAATGATCACATCCTTGATACGGCCGGTGATTGTGAGCCAACCATTGTTGAGGTTGGCGAGATCGCCTGTTCGAAACCATCCGCGGGTGGTGGCGGCGCGTGTCTGATCCGCGTCTATGTAACCGGCGAATAATTCGGGACCGCGCACGAGGAGCTCGCCGTCGGAAGCGATCCGCAATTCGGCTTGGCCGACAACGCGCCCATCGGAATCACGAGACCTGTGTGCGGGATCGGTTCCGGTCGACGTGGCGATTGTGGGTGCTTCCGTAGAGCCGTATGCACGTTTCACGTGTGCCCCGAGACGTTCCGAAGCTTCTGCAACGAAGTCCGCGGTTACGCCTGTTCCGCCGGACGAGACGAGCCGCAGCGATGCGACACGTTCTGGTGTGAATCCCGACGAGTTCATCAGCCCGATGAAAAACGTTGGAGGACCGACCATAAAGGTGACGCGCTCGCGCTCGATTGTTGCGAGTGCTTCTTCTGGGTCCCATCGTTCCATGAGGATCGACCGCATGCCAGCGAGTCCAGGTACGAGCAAACCATTGAGCAATCCTGAGATGTGAGCGAGCGGGGCTGGCATTAGAACGACATCTGAAGATGTCAAGCCGTGAGCAGTGACCATTGTTGTCGTCTTGTGTGCAAGCCCGCGATGCGTATGCAGCACCGCCTTTGGTTCTCCACTTGTGCCTGCCGTGAAAAGCGCGACTGCAAGATCCGCCGGACGGACTGTCGGGAACGGCGCCGTTCGTGTCGTCGAGCGTGTGTCGGGTGGCGCAGTGGACATCGATTTGACGCGTGCGCGCAGTGAGTCGACATCTAGAAAGACCGCGGGATCCAATACTTGCAACATCCGTTGTAGGTCGGCTGCGCCGGCGTTGTGATGGATTGGAGCCGCGATAGCACCGACCTGCCAGCAAGCGCGGTACAACGCGGCTACTTCAGGCCAGTTGGGTAATTGCCATGCCACGACGCTGCCGCGCCGCACCCCGCGTGCGCGCAGGTCGCCAGCCAGCGCCGCTACCTGGGCACCGAAGGCGGACCCGGTGTCTTGGCTTCCGAGTAACTGATCGAGTGTGGGAACGTCCCATGCCCCGCCCTGGGAGCGATATTCGCGAGCGCGTGGGTGCCGATACGTGGCGCGGAGACTCAGAGCGTTGACCGTTTCCACGCATCGCCGGTTGGCGTTGCTCCGCGCAACAAGTTGGCCCCAATGAAGTTGCGTTGTATCTCGACAGTGCCAGCGCCGATGCAGAGGCCGCGTATGTCGCGGTACACGCGTTCGACCGGGTACTCCCGAGAAAAGCCGTAACCACCGAGCAATTGAATCGCTTCGTCGCAAACACGTTTTGCTGCGAGGTTGGCAGCACTCTTTGCCATGGCAGTCTCGAGAGGTGGGGGAGTCCCGTGCGGGCCAGCGAGGTGGAGGGCGCGTTTCATCAATAGGCGTGCTGCCTCGAGCTCGGTAGCCATGTCCGCGATCTTCCATTGCAGGCCTTGTAATTCAGCGAGTGATTTACCGCCGACAACGCGATCGTTCATGTAGCGGATCGCGTACTCGAGAGAACCTTGCGCGGCACCTATGCACATTGCCGCGTTGCCGCACCGTTCGTGGTTGATATGGCCGATCAGCGTCTTGAACGATTCGGAGTTAGTGGGGTCACCGGCGAGCAATACGTCTTCTGGTTCGATCCGCACATCTTCGAACGCGAGTTCTGCTTCGCTCGTGCCGCGTAAACCCATCTTCTCGTGAGTGCCGGCGAGCGTCACTCCTTCGGTATCTAGATCAACAACAACCGCGCCGATGCCTTTCGTGCCCTCGCTGCCAGGGAAGCGACACCAAACTAGACATGCTTTCGCCTTGTGGCCACCGGTCACGTAGTTCTTGTACGCGTTGAGACGGAAGGCCTGACCGTTGGGACCGGGGGGTCCGTCAACAGTGAGTTTTGCTCGCATGTGATTGACAGCCGATCCCGCTTCAGTTTCGCTAATTCCAATGCAGAACAGCGCGTCGCCAGCAGCAGCCATCGGTAGCCAGCGATCGCGTAGAGCATCGGTACCTAGATGTTCGATGGCGCGCGGTGGACCATTGAAGGTCAGTTGAGCGAGAATCGCGCTCGATACGCAAGCGCGGCCAAGCTCTTCAAGAACGATTCCCGCCTCGATGTCGCCCATTCCCATGCCACCCCACTGTTCGCCGATCGTGATTCCGAACAGGTCGGCCTTACGTATGGCATCCCACGAGGCTTGCGGGAACTCCTCGGTTTCGTCCCAGTGACGCGCCATGGGGGCGAGGTCGCGTGTCGCTACTTCACGGGCGAGAGACCGTAGCGATTGTTGGTCTTCGGTCTCAGCGAATGGGTCTGAACCGTGTGCTGGCATGCGGCCAGGGTATGCCGCGACAGCGCCTGGGGTGGTCAACGCCATTAGGAAAGGTCTGATGCCGCGCCCAGGGCGTGTCTTCGCACTTGGGATTACAGCGCATTCGGCGCTACATTGAGCGCCTGTTCAAGACCCTCTGAGATCGCGGGAGCAATCATGACCGACTACACGAAGATCTTCATCAACGGCGAGTGGATTAGCTCGACCGGAACCGACACTATCGACGTCATCAATTCGACCACTGAAGAGGTGATGGGCTCCATCGCCGACGGCACCGTCGATGACGTGGATCTTGCAGTCGCCGCAGCTAAGGCCGCCCTTCCTTCGTGGTCTGCTACCTCTACCGACGAACGCGTCAAGTACATCCAACGTTTGAGTGAAGGACTCGGTGCGCGCCTCGACGAGATCGCGACGACCGTCACGGGTGAAGTTGGAACGCCGTACATCATGAGTCAGATGGCGCAAGCAGGGCTGCCCTCGCTGATGGCCGGAAGTTACGTTCAGATCGCCCAGGATTACGCTTTCGAAGAGACGGTTGGCACCTCGCTTGTTGTGCGGGAACCGATCGGCGTGGTTGGTTGCATTACACCCTGGAACTACCCGTTGCATCAAGTGGTCGCCAAGGTTGCTCCTGCACTGGCTGCCGGTTGCACGGTTGTTCTAAAGCCGAGCCAAGTCGCTCCGCTCAGTGCGTACATCCTCGCGGAAATCTTCGAAGAGATTGAATTGCCCGCAGGTGTGTTCAACCTGATCTCGGGAGCGGGTCGTGTGCTCGGAGAGGCGCTCGTAAACCACCCCGACGTGAGCATGATCTCATTCACCGGATCGACGCGCGCAGGCAAGCGCATCATGGAGTTGGCTTCGGATCAGATAAAGAAGGTCGCGTTGGAACTTGGCGGAAAGTCGCCGTTCGTAATTCTCGAAGATGCGCCGTTGGATGAGGCAGTCATGGCTGGCTTCCAGTCCGGGTACCTCAATGGTGGACAGACCTGTATCGCATGGACACGCATGTTGGTCCCAGCGAGCCGCAAAGATGAGTTCGTTGCCAAGGCAAAAGAAGTCGCTGAGTCATACGTTCCCGGTGACCCGATGGACCCGGCAGTGAAGATGGGCCCCATGGTCTCAAAGGCACAGCAGGCGAGCGTGCGCAGCTACATCGACATAGGTATCGCTGAGGGTGCGACGCTGGTAACCGGTGGGACAGCGCAGCCTGACGGTTGCGAGAAGGGCTTCTTCGTGCAGCCAACGGTGTTTGCGGACGTGACGAACGACATGCAGATTGCACAGGAAGAAATCTTTGGGCCAGTCATGTCGATCATCACCTACGAAGATGAAGAGGATGCCATCCGCATCGCGAATGACACGATCTACGGCCTCTCGGCTGGTGTGTATTCTGGCGACCTAGACCATTCGATTGCGGTCGCTCGGCGGATCGATTCCGGCCAAGTAGATGTGAATGGCGTGCGGTTCAATCCGTTCGCGCCGTTCGGCGGCTACAAGCAGTCGGGAATGGGCCGCGAGTACGGCGTACATGGTCTCGAAGAGTTCCTAGAGGTCAAGTCAATCCAGATCGCCTAGTCGACGTCTTCTTCGGTTAGTACTAGGTCCCAGCGGTCCGCGCAGTCTTCACATCGGTAGACGGCTACGTCCCCTGGCATGTACGGGCTCTCTGGGTCTGCTTCCTGCACAAGGTGTGCTCTGCCACCACAATCAACGCAAATGATGATGGCCGCGGGTCCGCCCATTGAGGGTTCAGCCCTGCGCGAGCTGTGACTGAAGCGAACAAGTTTGGTCAAGACCAAGTACTTGCATGAACCGTCCCATAGACAGGTACTTGCCGATCACCAGCGTTAATTCGACAATCTCACCGGATTCAAACTGTTCAGCAAGGCGTGCCATCAGTTCATCGTCGACCGCTGCCGAATCCGTGCAGAATCCGGTTGTGTATTCGAGCGCCACTTGTTCTGCAACATCGAAGCGCGCTGTTCCAGACCGCTGCGTCGTATCCACCGATGGCAGCAGCGAGATCTGGTCGCAAGCTCAGCGCACGCAAGACCTCTGGGCGATCACCATCAGGTAGTGGAATCCGCGCCATGGGGTGAGCCTAGGCTCCGGATATGAGTTACGAACTGCCATCGAGTGAGAAGGCCTGGAACGAGGCGCAACCGTACGGGATGTGGGAACGTGCGCGTTCCGAATGCCCGGTAATCCAGTTGGACCCGATGGGACCCGACAGCCCTCCAATTAACTTTGTAACCCGTTACGACGATGCAGTTCACGTACTTAGGGACTGGGAGACCTTCTCTTCGTCGGTGAACACGGACGTGATGGGCGCTTACATGGGAGAACTAATCCTGGGGCTTAATGGCGCAGAACATCGCCAATACCGCAACCTCGTAGCGCACACATTCCGCGCGTCTGTCTTGGAGCGGTGGGATCAAGAACTTGTTCGACCTCTAATAAATAGTCTCTTGGATCAGATTGTTCGTATAGGTCGAGCGGATCTTGTTGCCGACATCACGGCGCAATATCCCGTGCAGGTGATCTGCGGCATCGTTGGCGTCCCGCTGGACGACCACATGCAATTTGCGGCATGGGCCGACGACATCAACAGCGGCCCGCTGCATCATGACCGCGGTGTAGTTGCTTCGCACGCGATGCGTGCATACCTAGAGCCACTTGTAGCAGCGCGCAGGGTTGAACCGACTGGAGACTTGCTTAGCGAACTTGTGCTTGCCGAGATCGACGGCGAACGGCTCAGCGATGAACGCCTTTATGGATTCTTGCGCTTGTTGCTTCCAGCCGGTGCGGAGACGACGTTTCGGGTAATGGGAAACACTCTCTTCGCATTGTTGAACGATGCAGACGCGCTTGCCGCTGTGACCGCAGACCGCGATCTACTCCCAGTCGCAATCGAAGAGACGTTGCGGTGGGAGACATCGGTGACGATGGTGAGCCGCGTCGCGACCCGTGACACAGAAATCGCAGGTTGCCCGATTCCATCGGGTTCCTCGGTGAATGTGCTTACTGGCTCGGCAGACAGGGACGCGTCGCGATTTGGGGACCCCAACACATGGAGCATCGACAGACCACAAACGCCACACCTCGCATTCGGCACAGGACCCCATCAGTGTCTCGGAATGCACCTTGCGCGACTCGAACTGCGTTCCGGTCTAGACGCCATCCTCACCCGCTTGCCGAACTTACGGCGTGATCCAGATGCCGAAGTGCCGATCATCGAAGGCTTCGCATTCCGCGGCCCGAACGCGTTACCGGTTCTGTTCGACGCTTCGTGACTGTCGCTTAGTCCGCAGAGGTCTAGATGCTTATAGCGGCGTTCCTGGTGCGGTGAGCGGCCAAGGGCGCTCTCGCTCGACGATTCGCCCGAGGTCCAACAACAGTTGTTCTTGGTGATGCTTGCCTAGGACTTGTAGTCCGACCGGCAATCCACCTAGCGATCCAGCCGGGATTTGAATCGCAGGGTTACCAAAAATATTCGAAGGAATAGTTAGCGCACCGTTGTTACCGAGCTCCGCCGGTTTTCCATTCACATGGGAAGGCATTGGTCCCGCACAACCGAACGCAACGTCGGGGTTCGTAGATGCGAGAACGAAGTCGACCTCATCGAAGATTGCGGCCATGGTCTCGTTCATCTTCACACGGTGTGCCTCTATGCGTCCGCGCGCTTTGATGTCGTACATTTCCAGAGCGATCTCCATGCCGAACGCGATCTCTGCAGTCAGTTGGTCTTTTACCGTCGGGTAAGTGTCGCCGAGGCGCATCACGATCTCCGACAACCCTGACAAGGCCCAATCGAAACTCAGTTCGGGTGTCTTGATCGGAATGTCGACGAGCGTTAGTCCTGCATCGCTTGCTAACGCTTCAGCTGCTTCGCGCACGATGGCCGCTACGCCATCGTCCACAACTGCTGAACCAAGATCAATCGAAATTGCAGCTTTTTTGCCGCGAAGGGTGTCGCGAAACGTATCGAGACCCGCTTCCCATCCTTCGACGCGCGGCAGGCTGTAAGGATCACGCTGGTCAAAGCCATTTGTGACATCGACGAAGCGTGCAATGTCGCGTATAGAACGGGACAAGCAGCCCGCCACCGCAGTGAGTGACGCGAGCACCATCTTCGGGCCCTTTGGGATGCGGCCATAGGTGTTCTTAAGGCCAGGCAATCCGCTGAACCCCGCCGGTATGCGAATCGAACCACCACCGTCGCCGCCAGTCGCCAGAGTTACAAGACCACCAGCCACTGCAGCCGCAGAACCGCCCGACGAACCGCCCGGAGTACGTTCCAAATTCCACGGATTGTGTGTTGAACCGTTCAGTTTTGTGTGAGTGAGGTTGATACCGCCGAACTCGCTCGAAGTTGTCAGGCCGAATGGGATAGCTCCCGCTTCACGCAAGCGAACAACCTTCGTCGAGTCGTAGTCGGCAACTTCATCTCGCAGCGCGACTGATGCTTCCGTAGCGGGCCACCCCAAGACGGAGTCGAGTTCCTTTACGCCTATTGGGAGACCGCCCCACGGCAAGGAGGCATCGGCGTCTTTCGCTGTCGCGCGCGCTTGGTCGGGATCTAGATATGAGAACGCGTTGAGTTGCGAACGTTCGATTGCGGCAAGGGATGCGTCGAGTTCTTCAAGGGGAGAGCGTTCGCCAGAGCGGAAGGCATCGACGAGAGAGCAGGCATCTTCGGTCCATGGGGTATCGATCATGGTTGGATCGTACTTATTGGGAGAACATCATTCGCCATTGGTCCAGCATCGGTAGCCGAAATACATAGTTGCTCGCACGGGTTGCGCCCATCGTTGCGCTTGCTTCAGGGGCGTACATATGGCCAGGGAACAGGACCGTGTCATCGGGAATGGCCGCTAGACGTTGAGTCAGCGAGTAGTACAACTCGTCGCTGTTGCCGCCCGGTAAGTCAGTGCGGCCACAACCGTCGAGGAATAGCGTGTCGCCAGCGATCAAGCGGCGCTCTACAACGAAACACTGGCTACCGGGCGTGTGACCCGGAGTGTGGACAAGAGTGACATCGATTGAACCCACCGCGACCGTGTCCCCACCGTCGTGGAGTACGAGGTCGCTATCTGAAAGTCCGGTGACGCGCTTCATTCCGAATGCTTCTTCGCGCTGCACATGGATCGGCGCCTTCACGCCGTCGATGGCAAGCAATTCTGCGACTCCTTCGATCTCCCAGCCCATCATCGATCCACCGACATGGTCAGGGTGGTAATGCGTAACGAGCGCACCGGTTATCGCCATTCCATCTAATCTTGCGATGTCGACAAGTTCTTGTACTGCATATGCGGGGTCAACTAAGAGCGCATCACCGGTCACGCGGTCGCCGATCAGATATGAGAAATTCACCATCTGGCGCGCTACGGCATTGTCCACTGCGAAGTCGCGTCCAGAGAGCAATTGACGGAAGTACAGGCGATCGTCGTTCATGTCTCCTCCGGGTTGGTGAATCGAACACGGTACTTGGGCGGAGGGCGTGATCAGGACAAGTCACCCGTGAACGCGTAACCTGCGCACATGACTGCGAACCGTGTCGCATACCGCACATGCCCGCTGTGCGAAGCCACTTGTGGACTCGAAATTCACCTCGATGACGATGAGATCACTCTCATTCGCGGAGACAAGGAAGACGTATTCAGTCGGGGATTTCTGTGCCCTAAAGGAACAGCGCTGAAGGGACTTGAATTGGACCCCGACCGCCTTCGCAAACCGCAGGTGCGCCACGGCGATACATGGCACTCGGTGAGTTGGGATGACGCGTTCGCCGAAGTGGAACGCGGTTTGCAGGGCGTGATCGATGCGCACGGCCGAGACGCGATTGGCGTCTACATGGGAAACCCGAACGCGCACAACCTCGCAGGCATGATCTACAACCGCGTGCTCAACCGCGGCATCGGTACATCAAACGTGTTCTCCGCAAGCACGGTCGACCAAATGCCGAAACATGTGAGTGCGGGGCTCATGTTCGGCACTGCGATCTCGATACCGCTCGCCGATGTCGACCGAACCGATTACTTGCTCATACTTGGAGCGAACCCATTCGTGTCTAACGGCAGTCTGTTGACCGCACCTGACATGCCTGGCCGCTTGCGAGCGCTACGTGCTCGCGGTGGTCGGTTTGTAGTGGTGGATCCGCGCAGGACAAAGACCGCTGAAGAAGCCGACGAACACCTGGCAATTCGTCCTGGAACTGATGCACACTTTCTTTTTGGAATTGTGAACACGCTGATCAATGAAGGACTTGTTTCGCTCGGCGCAGCTGAGGGGCTTGTTGAGGGCTTCGATGAGGTAGTTCGACTAGCGGCGCACTTCCCGCCCGAAATCGTTGAGAACATATGTGGCATCGAAGGGGACACGATCAGACGGGTTGCGCGTGATCTTGCGGGCGTTAAGCGCGCAGCGGTGTATGGCCGCATCGGCACCTGCACTCAGGAGTTCGGCACGATTTCCTCGTGGTTGGTAGATGTCGTCAACACGCTTTCGGGCAACCTAGACCGTGAGGGCGGAGCGATGTTTGCTCGTCCAGCTATAGGTGGGCCGACAGCGGAGGACACGGGGACCGGACCCGGTTTCCGAATTGGTCGGAGGGAGAGCAGGGTGCGCGGCCTGCCGGAAGCGCTTGGAGAGTTGCCTGTGGCAACGATGGTTGACGAGATGGAAACGTCTGGCGATGGGCAGATCCGCGCCCTCGTTTGCATTGCGGGTAACCCAGTGCTGTCGACTCCCGATTCTGGTCGCTTAGATCGGGCACTGGCGGGATTGGACTTCATGGTCGCACTCGACATTTACCGTAACGAGACGACGCGCCACGCCAACGTGATCTTGCCTGCACCGCGCGTGCTCGCGAAGAGTCACTATGACCTCGCGCTATACAACCTTGCGATACGTACGGTCGCTAATTATTCGCCACCGATTGTTGAACTCGGTCCCGACGAACTGGCGGAGTGGGAGACCATGTGTCGGCTTACGGCGATCGTTACCGGGCAAGGCTCATCACCAGCCGCCGGCGAAGTCGTCGACGACTTCGTGCTCTCGACGCTTGTGCAATCGGCGGTGAAACGCGAAGGAGGAATCGTTGAAGGTCGCGATGCAGACGAGTTGACCGAGGCGCTCTCGATGAATGGCCGCCGTGGTCCTGAGCGAGTGCTTGACTTCATGTTGCGAACCGGTCCGTACGGCGATGGTTTCGATGCGCCTGGTCGCAAGGATGGGTTATCGCTCGCAGTATTGGAAGCCAACCCCCACGGCGTCGATCTAGGTCCGATGGAGCCGCGCCTTCCGGGAGTGCTGCGAACGCCATCGGGGAAGATTGAACTAGCGCCCGCGGCATTGATCGCCGACACAGAAGACCGACTCTTGCCATCTCTCGAGCGACCGCTAGGTGGGTTGGTGCTTGTTGGCCGCCGTGACCTTCGGTCTAATAACTCATGGATGCACAACGTCGAGGTACTTGTGAAGGGCAAGCCCCGGTGCACGCTTCACGTACATCCCGACGACGCCTCGCGACTTGGGCTGGTTGACGGCTCGTTCGCCCGGGTTCGTTCTGTGGCGGGCGAGCTAGAGGCACCGGTAGAAATAACCGACGCGATTCGGCCAGGCGTGGTCAGCCTTCCTCACGGTTGGGGTCATGTTGCAGACGACATATCGATGGCAACCGCCTCGCGCTATGCCGGCGTGAACACGAACGTGTTAACCGATGGAAGCGTTGTTGATGCGCTCTCCGGTAATGCGATCTTGAACGGTATTCCGGTGGATGTGGAAGCTCTTGTCCCGCTCGACGCGTGAACCCGACGATTGCAAAACGTGTAGCGGAAGTTGATTCAGCGTTTACCACGTTCGCGCGGGCACTCGTAGCGTTAGACGATGCCGCTATGCGAGGACCATCGCTAGTTCCTGATTGGTCGCGCGCTCACGTAGTCGTAAATATCGCACTGCGCGCCAACGCGAATCGCTCCACGGTCGAAAGGGCCATCTCCGGAGTGGAGAGTGCGACGGGTCCGACTACCGCAGAACAACTGGATAGCGACATCAAACTCACAGCGATGCACGAACCTGCGGAGATCGTTGTTCAGTGCCTCGACTCACACGCGCTGTTAGTGGGGGTATGGGGACGCGTCGCAGAAGACTGTTGGCAGCAGATCGGCGAATTCTTGGACGAAGGGCCGTGTTCGATTGAGCACAGCCTGGAGCTACACCTCGCGGTTCTCGTGTCAGGCCGGACGAATCTGAACGGCTAAGGCTTTCAACACGCGAATTGAGCACCCTGGTGCTCAGATTCAGCGCTGAAACGGGGCACCCTGGTGCTCAGATTCAGCGCTGAAACAGGGGAGGGCTTAGGGGCTGGCGGTCATTTGGGCCATGCCGGTTAGGAAACCGTCGCAGTCAGTCGCTTTGCCCACTACCAGGTCTTTTTGCCGCCAGCCACCCGGCACTTCTTCGGGCGTGTAGTACTCGAATCCAACCGGGTCCTCCATCGCTGTCACGATGTCGGCAGCGCAATCGTGCGCTGTCACGAACGGTCCTTCGTAGAAACTCGGCAGTTCTCCCGGTTGAACCTGCCAGATCTCCGTATCGATCGGTCCCGGTAGAACAAGTTTCACCTTGACTCCCGTGCCATCGAGATCGAGCCGTGCCGATTCGCTCCAACCAGCCATAGCGAACTTCGCTGCGCAGTATGCGCTTTCGTGCGCGATTCCGAGGCGCCCACCCATGCTCGAAACATTCACGATAAGGCCAGTTCCGCGCTCGATCATTTGCGGCATCACTTCCATCGCCATGCGTATCGGCGAGGTGAAGTTGGTGCGCATGGTCACATCCAGATCATCTGGCGTGAGGTCTTGCGCGAGTTTGCGTTTGCCTATCGCCGCGTTGTTTACAAGTACATCGAGCCGCCCGAATTGTTCGATCGCGGCACGCGCGACGCCGACAGCTACGTCCAGGTCGGATAGGTCGGCAGTCCACATCGCTGAGTTGGGACTGTGCTCCCGGCATTGAGCAAGCACGGTTTCAAGGCGGTCTGCGCGCCGCGCGACTATGCCAACCGTCGCGCCCTTCGCTGCGAGCAGCGGTGCAAGTGCTTCACCGATGCCCGACGATGCGCCGGTCACCAGGATTGTCGATCCTGCGAGTTCCATCAGTTCCCCCGTACTTCGGTCGCGTTAACCACTTCTCCTGCCACGGCGCGGGACGGTACCAGGACTTGTGGGTCAGGACTGATGACCTTTGACTTCGACCGATAGCGCATTGCCAACATCGGCGGGAAGCCAAGAGCCGATTTCGCCGCCGAATCGGATCCACTGCTCAGGTGCGGTGAGTATTTCTACAACTTCTCCTGTGGTGCGTTTCGAAGTTCTGCCATACGTGCGCCACTCCGCGCGAACTGGGTCGGGTGTGGAGACAGTTGCACCGAACGATGCTCCGAGCGCAATTGTGTCGGCGCGACGTGGTCCACAGCGCCCATGGCGCGTGGAGGAAGGCTCGACCCCGAGAGAGCGCTCTGAATGTCCTTCGAATGTGATTGCATCGGGTTCGATCGTCCACTGCACTTGGTAACGCTCGCCTTTGCGCGAATCCGTGTCTAGGAGTTGGCGATCGATCTTTTGTCCACGGCAGATGTAGGCGATTACGACTGGAGCTCCGTCATTGTTGGTCACGGTCGTATCGAAGGTGACGCTCGCTCCGCGGGCGACCGATTGCCGCCGAACTTGTACCGGCACCCGTTCCAAGTCCGTGCCTGTCGGTAGTTCACTGATGAGGCGATACGCGCGCCGGTCTTTGTAACCATCAATCAGGTCAATGTTGCGCGCACCTCGGTCTAGGGCGTAGAGGATGCCATCACTCAAGTCTGGTGAGTTCGCAAGGAATGCACGTGGGTGCATCACATAGGGATCCTTTGTGCCTTCCAAGGTCACCAGCGCGGGTTCGCCGCCTCGCTGCAAAAGACCGTGCGTTACCTCTCGTGCGTAGTCTTTCGCGTGGTCTTCGACGAAACGCTTGTCATCCAACTTGGCCGGTAATCCGAACAAAGTCGCGATCAACATCGCTATCAACGTAAGTGGAACCGCGATGCGACGCAACGCATGAAGCTCCAATAATCCATATGTAATGAGTACCGCTAACGGAACCATCATTGGCAAGTAGTAGTGAGGCCCCAAGCCGTTGACGGCCCCGTCGATAGTCAAGGCACTTGCCCACCAAGCGATGTATCCAATCGGAAAGACAAACATCATCACCAGAAGCAAGCTGGTCGTCGAGCGATCTCGTCGCCACAACTTGATGCCGCCAAAGATCGCAAGACCCATTGCTAGATAGGTACCGAATAACCAGTTCGGAAGAGCCAAAAGGTTCGTTCCGAGGGCGACCATGGAATACCCCGGTGTGAAATCGAATCCGTAAGCGCCTGGCGCGATCGCGCGGTACCCGAAACCGAATGCGCTAGTTCCGCCACTCTGAACCGTCGTGGGAAAGGTGAATAGGTCACCGGTGATTGCGATATTGCTAGCGACAACGATGATCAGTAGTGGCGCAGCACCAATCGCTGTCCAGCGCGCAAACTTGCCCGCGTCGGTCTCGGCGCGATCACGGGTTGCGATCGCATAACCGATAATTGGTATCGCGTATAGCAATGCGTCGAAGGGACGGGTGAGCATGATCGCTCCCCACGTGCAACCCGCAAGCAGCGCTGCAACGCGTGAGGTTGTTCGCAGCGCACGTAGTGCTAGCGCATAGAAAGCGGTTCCGAGTGCGACCGCGAACACGTAGTTCAGGTACGTGCCCCCAAGTATCAGAACGAATGGAGAGACAGCGAATAACGCAGCAGCGATTGCGGCACGCGACGTTTTTCGAAGAATCTCCATGGCGAAAAAATAGGTAGCGAACACAGCGGACGCCGCAGCAAGGCCGAGTGCAGGCAACATGCTTCCGGTGGCCTTGTCTGCAACCATCAACACGGCGGGCCACAGCGGCTGGAATGCCATCACGAGGCGGTCGCCGCGTGGACCGGAGAGCCACGGTCGGAAAAACTCGTTTTGCGAACGCGGAAGCGTCAATTCACCGTTCGTGAGCATCTGGGCCTGGAACACATAGACCGGTTCATCGTGGTCGCCTGAATACAACGGGAAAATGTTGCGTTGCACGGCAATCGCCGATACGAACGCGGCGGCTGCGATTACGAGCACCGCAAACAACCACCGACGTGAGCCAGCGGTTCTTGTCACACCCACTCCGCGTGGTTGGCCATAGCGAGAAGTTCGCGGTCGCCATTGGAGTTGCCGTATGCCCAGATCTCAACAGGACCGTCACCTAGCCACGTTTGCAATCGCCTCGCCTTTTCTGGGCCGCGAACATTGCCGCCAACGAGCTTTCCAGTAATCGTCCCGGCGGAGTCAACTTCGAGGCTCGTACAAATCACGTGATCTATCCCGAGGTCGCGGGCAAGGGGTTCAAGGTAAACGTTTAATGATGCTGACACCACGACCACTTTGTGGTTCTCGCTGCGATGCCAAGCGATTCGGTCGAGCATTTCTTTGCGAAATGGTCGCGCAGCAAGCAGTTCGGCGGCGTAAGTGATGCCAACGTCAGTGACGTCCTGGGCGGCGCGCCCGGCTAGCAGTCGACCGCACAGGCGTTCCTTTTCTGCATCTCGATCAGCGATACCGACGAACGTCGCAGCCAAAACAGGGGAGCGCAAGAGGAGCGACCGGTACAGGCGTGCGCGTCCCACAACACGTGCAAGGAACGGGCCGAGCGTATCGGCGCGCGTGATTGTTCCATCGAAGTCAAACGCGGCGACTTGCCGCACCGCGTCGCTCATCTCAGATAGGAAGCCGCCGGAATACCACGCGTGGAACATGGCGCAGAGCGGACATCACGAACCGCAGTTGAGTCGGAACCCACACAATTTCGGTGCCGCGTCCAAGACCCGTGACGATCGCGTCGGCGACTGCATCAGGAGTAGTGGAAAGCGGAGCAGGGTCTAGACCCTCGGTCATCTTGGTGTGAACGAAACCTGGTCGCACAATCATCACCCGCACGCCAGTGCCAACAAGGCTGTCGCCAAGACCCTGGCAGTAAGCGTCCAGCCCCGCCTTGGATGCTCCATAGACGAAGTTGGACTTGCGAGCGCGTTCACCGGCTGCAGAGGAAAGCGCCACGATCGTTCCGTGCCCCTGTGCTCGTAAGGCATTGACTACGGGGACCAAGACAGAGACCGCGCCCGTGAAGTTGCTTGCGACTATCCGGCGCGCTTCATCGGCGTCGTGTTCCGCTAGGTACTGATCTCCGAGAACGCCGAAGGTGATGAGCACGAGATCTATGTCGCCTTGGCCAGCGAATGCGTTCGCGACGAACGAATCGTGTGATCCAACATCTAGAGCGTCGAAGTGGATTACATCAACGGTCTCTGCTCCCGCATCGCGTAGTTCTTTGGCGGGCGTCGTCATCGCTTCTGTGTCGCGTCCCGCCAGAATGACTCTGCGACAACGGGAGGTAATGAGTTTGCGAACCGTTGCGTGTGCGATTTCTGAACCGCCTCCAAGAACCAAAACAGACTGTGGGAATCCGAGAGCGTCTTTCATGGACATCCTTTCGAGCTAGAGGCCGAGCCGACGGGAGAGATCTGATGTGATCACACGGTCGGGATCGAGTTTTGCGCGCGCCTCGCGAAACTCATTGAGACGCGGGTACATCTGTTCAAGGTGTTCGGGTCTTGTGCGGGAATCCTTGGATAGATAAACACGCCCACCAGCGTCGAGCACTACATCGTCGAGTCGATCTAGTAAACGGCCGAGTTCGGGATTGCCAACTGGAATATCGAGCGCGAGGGTCCACCCCGATGCAGGAAAGGACAACATCCCACGATTCTGTGGCCTAAATCGCTTTAGAACAGCGAGAAATGAAGCGGCTCCTGCACCGGAGAGGCGTTCCACCGCGACGCGCACGGCCTCTTCGGAGCCATCAGGCACCACGAATTGGTATTGCACAAACCCGCGCCGGCCGTACATTCGGTTCCATGACTCAACCATGTCGAGTGGATGGAAGAAGAAACCGATCGATTGTTGGGTTCCTACGTGGCGATGGCGAGCCTTGCGGAACCACAACTCGTTGAATGCCCGGATTGTTAGTCCATTGACTAGGCCCGACGGAACAAACCCTGGGGTGACGATCGCCGACGTGGGATTGAAGTGGTGAGGAGAACTGCGTTTTGACTTTGGAAGCGATTCCAGCGTCGCATGGTTTCCCTGCCCGAGTATTCCCCTCCCTAGAGACGTGCCGCGCGCAAGGCAATCGATCCAAGCAACCGAGTAGCGGTACAACTGGTCACCTTCGACCATGCGCGTCATCAGTTGGTCGAGGTCTCGACATCGTTCTTCGTCGACCGACATAAGTGATGTCTCAATCGGAATGAGGCCGAAGGTCGCATCGACGATCACGCCCGTGAGACCCATGCCACCAACCGTCGCCCAGAACAACTCGGGCGTCCCGTCGGGAGTGAGTGTGAGCACATCTCCGGATCCGGTGCGTAGCGTGAGCGAGTGAACGTGTTCACCGAAAGTGCCGTCTGCGTGGTGGTTCTTGCCATGTATGTCAGAAGCGATAGCGCCCCCGACCGTGACGAATCGTGTGCCTGGTGTAACCGGCACGAACCAGCCGCGTGGAACAAGCCACCGCATTAGATCGTCGATGCTGGTGCCTGCGCCGACGCTTGCCGTCCCAGCATCGATGTCTATTGACCGCACACCAGAAAGGGCGGTCATGTCCAGCACCATGCCGCCCGCGTTCTGCGCGGCATCGCTATATGCGCGCCCCAGGCCACGTGCAATAGCGCCCCTACGCGGTGCTGATTCAATGAGCATGCCGACGTCGGAATCGTTGAGCGGCGTGGCTACACGGGCCATCGATGGCGATGTACCACCCCAACCATTGAGCAACATGTCATCGCCAGGCAACGTATTGCCGCGTGTATGGGTCGCGGCTGGCTTAGGCGGCATATAGGCCAATCCCGACCGCGACAATCCAGAGAGTGGCGAAGATCTGTAGCGGATGATCAGCAAGCACCAGCTCTTCTGGGGCGCCGCCCTCGCCGCGCTCAATTAACAGCGCGTAACGGAGTATCGCCAATACGAACGGCACTATAGAAAGTTCGAAGTAAACGACGCCGGTGGGGTGGATTGACGTGTCGAATGCCCAGAAGCAGTAGGCAACCATCATGACGCCCGACGCGACTGACCGTACGTAGCCCAGGTATTCGATGGAGTAATCACCAAGGGTTTGTCGGTGATCGTCGCGTTCGGTACCGAGTTCTAGATATTCAGCATGTCGTTTCCCGGCCACCATGAAAAGTGAACCGAAACCGCCGACAATCAGGAACCACACGGAGATCGGAACATCTACGGCTACCGCGCCACCGATCAGTCGAAGTAGAAAGCCGGCCGCGACCATCCCGAGTTCAACGACTGAAACATGTTTTAGCCAAACCGAATAACTGGTCGTGAATGCAACGTAGATGGCGACGACGACAGGCAATCGCCACCCGGTCACGAAACCAATTCCGATACCGGAAAGCATGAGGATCACAGCGATTATTTGAGCGGTACGGATCGAGATGTCGCCAGCTGCAATAGGGCGGAAACGTTTCTTGGCGTGGAGCCGATCGGCTTCAACGTCGAATGTATCGTTGAGGAAGTACGTGCCGCTTGCGGCTAGCGAGAACGCTACGAACGCGACAGCGGTGTCGAGGAGAACTCCCGCTTGGCCGAGCACGCCAGCGGCTCCAGGCGCGGCGACGACGAGAACGTTCTTAACCCACTGACGCGGACGCGCCTCTGAAATGCACGCACGAGCAAACGACCTACGTCGGGGAGCGTCACCGGAACCCGACGCGGCCGGTACTTGCGAAAGTTCGGCGGCATCGGCCATTCAGTGAATGTTACTCCCCAGTCGCCTCTTTGGATTCTGTGGCAGCCCACCCAAAGACTCCCTTAGACATTGTCGATGCTTCCGCGGCAACACGCCGCTCGAATACGTCGGCACGTGCCGCGTGCACTTTGGGTTTATCCGGCGCAGCTTGAGAAGCCAGTTCCGCGAGATGACCAGCGAGTCTGAGGTCTCCCTGATCTGCCAGTTCGATGGCACGGGCAGCCAGCGCTTCGGCACCGCCCGCAAGAGCAGCTATTTCCTGCGCCAACGATGCAGCGGGCGCCGGCTTCAAGTGGGAGGGATCACCGTCCCACCAGCCTCCGAACAGACGCCATATCCCGCGCACAATGAATTCCGGCTCGTCATAAACAGGGCGCAGGTATGGCTTGTCCAGGAGATGTTCTGGAGCGCGCACCGTATTCACGATGTCGTCGAGGCGTGCACCCTCGTTCATCATTGCGATTGTTTCATTATGTAAATGTTCGAGCAACGTTGCCGAGTCGTCGAGCGCAGTGCGCACGCGATCGGCTCCTACGATTGGCAACCCGTGGCCTGGCAACATGACCTCAGGCTCAAGAGCGATCATTTTGCGCATCGCGCGCGCCCATTCGATCGCGTATCGCTGCGCCTTCTGCGGGTTCCCGCAGTTCGGTGATGCCCAAATGAACATGTCTCCCGCGCAGAGGATCTTGTCTTCTGGTACCCAGACCCACGTGGCATCGTCGGTTTCGCCGCGGTCATGGTGCAGCGAGAATTGCTTTCCGCCGACAGTCACTTCGAGTTGGTCTCGAAATGTCTCGTCTGGATATCGAAATTCTTTCGGAAAGGCTGGCCAAGGCAAACGAAACTGGCGCTGATTGATGATCGCGTTATAGCCCCATGTGTCGCGATAGCGATCGAAGCGAGCGGTTGTTGCTTCATGTGCGATCACTCGGGGTGCGATCCAGCCCGCGGCTTCGGCCTCTCCCTCGTACAGACCGACTCCCATGCAGTGGTCTACGTGGCCATGCGTGTACACGGCTGTATCGAGACGGCTCGCAGACCATTTACGAAGCGAATCTCGGACAATCGGAGCGTGAAAGAAACTACTTGTATCGACCATCACGAGACCGTCGTCTGTCTCGAAGGCGCATGCGTTTGCGAAAGCGACAATGAAAGCGGCACCGGGAGTTATCTCCGCTAAGTCCCCAGCGTCTTGGAAGGGATTCATCGAGTAGCGATAGAGTTCACCAGTAAAGAGCCGGTCTGCAACGTCAAGGACATCCATCATCGGCGCAGTCTCGCAGTCTTGCGAGGGTCCGGTGCCATCGATTCAGTCCGCTATGGGATTTAGGTGTTTGCCCAGAGAATTAGAACGTGTTCCAATATAGGAATGGTTACCGATTCTGAAGATGTAATCGAAAATGGCAGCACACTCGCTCGCAATCAGGCTGCCCGGCGCCGGAGAGTCTTAGATGTAACGCTCGCCATGGCAGATCGAGGTGGATTCGATGCTGTTCAAATGCGCGATGTCGCGGCAGAGGCGGGAGTCGCATTGGGCACGGTGTACCGATATTTCGAGTCCAAGGAGCGGTTGCTCCTTGAAGCGAATGTTGAGCAGGTTGAACTTCTAGGTGAGCGGTTGCTCGAACGACCACCCGAAGGGACCGAAGCTGTCGAACGAGTTGTTGATGTACTCAATCGTGCGTGCCGTTGGCTCACCCGACGTCCAGACGCAACAGCAGCGATGGTTCGTGCACTCGGTTCCGCGCGCCCCACCGAAGCCGACGCTGTGGCGCGGATTAGTACCTCAATGGGTCAAATAATTACGGCAGCAATGCATGCGGGAGAACCGACAGAAAGAGATCTTGCGGTAGCGCGCATATTGACGCAGGTGTGGCTTGCATCGCTGGTCGGTTGGGTTGGAGGGGTAGATGGACCCGAGGTCATTGCACGGGACCTCGAACGTGCCGCCAGGCTTCTGATCGCCTGACCTAGACGTAGTCGGGCGACTGTGTTCTAGTGTCGGAACATGGAGTTCAACTTCGCAGACATGTTCGAGGCGATTGTCGATGTAGTGCCCGAACGCAATGCGCTGGTAGTCGGCGACACGCGTCGCACATTCGGAGAACTCGAGGAGCGCGCAAACCGACTCGCCCACCACCTGCAAGCTGCTGGGGTGCGGTCGGGAGAGCACGTAGGGATCTACGCCTACAACGGCGTCGAATGGGTAGAGGGAATGGTTGCGCTTTACAAGATCCGCGCAGTCCCCGTGAATATCAATTATCGATATGTCGAGAGTGAATTGCGCTACCTATGCGCGAACGCAGACCTGGTAGCGATCATCGCTCAACACGAGTTTGCACCGCGTCTCGCAGCTATTCGAGACGAAGTGCCCACGCTTCGTCATCTCATTCTTTCCGATGACGGAAGTGGCGCGAACACCGAGGGTCTTGACTTTACGGAGTACGAGGATGCGATGGCCGCTGGTGCCCAGGAGCGCGACTTCGAAGTTCGTTCCGGCGACGACATCCACATGATCTACACCGGCGGGACTACAGGCATGCCCAAGGGCGTCATGTGGCGTCAGGAGGACATCTTCTTTTCGCTGTGCGGCGGCATTGATGCGTTCTCCAACGAGAAGATGGAACGGCCCGAGGAACTGAGCGAACGCGCGGCGGCGAGTCCTGCCGGAGGGATCAACTTCCCGATAGCGCCGTTGATGCATGGAGCTGGCCAGGTCACGACAATCCGCGGCTTGATCCACGGAGACACGACCGTGCTCACGGCACGTTTCGAAGCGAGAGATGCATGGCGGCTGATCGCCGGAGAGAAGGTAAATGTCCTTGGCATTACCGGCGATGCAATGGCACGTCCACTAGCAGACGCCTTAGAGGAGATGCAGGGCGAACTCGACCTGTCCGCACTCTTTTCGATCGGATCTAGCGCGGCAATCTTTTCGCAATCGATCAAAGACCAATTGATGGATTTACTTCCCAACATCTTGGTCGTCGACTCTGTCGGCGCGACCGAAACTGGGATGAATGGCATCAAGATTGCCGTCAAAGGCGAGAAACCTCGTGGGGGGCCTGCGACGGTTCAGCCGTCGCTGGATTCGATCGTGATTGATGATGAATATCGGCTCATCGAACCCGGTTCCGGGGTCGTAGGTCGCCTCGCACGGACGGGGAATATTCCGCTCGGCTACTACAAGGACCCCGAGCGGTCCGCGCAGGTGTTTTTCGAGCACGAAGGACGTCGGTATTCGATTCCCGGCGACTTCGCCACGGTTGAAGCCAATGGCGAGATGACGCTTCTCGGCCGGGGGTCAATCATGATCAACACCGGTGGAGAAAAAGTGTTCCCAGAAGAGGTTGAAGGCGTTCTAAAAGGTCACCCAGATGTTTTCGATGTTCTGGTGGTCGGCATTCCCGATGCGCGTTGGGGGGAGCGCGTAGTCGCTGTGTTGCAGCCGCGCGAAGGCAAGACGCCGTCGGTAGAAGAATTAGCCGCGCATTGTCGAACAGAGATTGCGCCCTACAAGGCACCCAAGCAAGTGTTCTTTGTGGATCTCATCAGCCGCGCGCCGAGCGGTAAGCCCGACTACCCGTGGGCCAAGAGTTTCGCAGTCGCGGCCGCAGAAGCCAGCGCTAAATCCGTTTCCTAGAAGCTGCGACAGCCGAAATATCTACTACGCAATAATCACTAGGCAATCGCGCCGCTTGCTTTGAGTCGTTCGATCTCCACTGGTTCGATGCCCCACTCTGCGAGCACGATGTCGGTGTCGGCACCAGGCGTCGCTGGCAACCGATCTATTGACCCTGGCGTGCGCCCGAAACGCGGAGCCGGTGCAGGTTGTGGCGAGCCGCCCACTTCAGTGAAGGTGCCGCGCGCCACGTTGTGCGGATGTTCCCGTGCCTCGTTCATCGTCAATACCGGAGCGAAACACACTTCGTGGCCATCAAAAAAATCGCACCATGCATCACGCGTTCGCGTCCGAAAGAGTGTTGTCATTTTTATCTTGAGGCTTGGCCACAAAGACTGGTCCATCTGCGTTGCGGAATCGAGAGCTACGCCAAGCGGCGCCAGTAGGCGTGAAAGTTCGCCGTAGAACTGCGGTTCATAACTAGCGATAGAAATCCACTTGCTGTCTTGTGTTTCATATACGCCATAAAAGTGCGCGCCCCCGTCGAGGAGGTTCGTGCCGCGCTCGTCCGACCAATAACCCATTGCGGAGAGTCCTACGAATACGCTCATCAACATCGCGGTGCCGTCGACCATCGCCGCGTCGATTACCTGACCTAGGCCGGAGCGTTCGCGTTCCAGAAGTGCGGCCAACACACCGAATGCGAGAAGTAGACCGCCACCGCCGAAGTCGCCGAGAAGGTTTATGGGCGGAACTGGTGGGCCACCCGCTGTTCCAATGTGGGCGAGCGCGCCCGCAAGAGCGATGTAGTTGAGGTCATGTCCCGGATCTTTAGCCAGAGGGCCGTCTTGACCCCACCCCGTCATGCGCCCGTAGATGAGACGTTCATTGCGCGCGAGTGCCACATCGGGTCCGATTCCGAGACGCTCGGCAACGCCGGGTCGAAATCCCTCGATAAGCACGTCCGCCGTCTCGCAGAGTCGCAACACCGTGGCTGCGCCTTCGGGGTGCTTCAGGTCTATGCCAGCGCTGCGCCGATTGCGATCAAGACTTGCGAACGGTGATGCAGGCATGGTGCCTTCGCCACTCGCAACTGAACTGGCCCGATCTAGGCGAAGGACGTCAGCGCCAAGGTCCCCAAGTGCCATGCCAGCGAACTGCATCGGCCCGATGCTCGGCAACTCGATCACCTTGATGCCATTGAGCGGACCCATCGGCTAGACGCTACTTCGGTGCTGCTTCGATGCTGAAGACGCGTGCAGCGTTCTCGTGAAGGAACTTGGGCCATACGTGGTCTCGAAAAGGCACATTGGGAAGTTCCGAAAAGATGCGATCAAGTCCAAGCCCTGCGGAGAAGTAACCGGCGTAGATGATTTTGTCGGCGCCGCGAGTATTTGCGAAATCGATAATGTCGGCAGGGTAGTGCTTAGGAGCAAACGCGCTGGTTGAGTAATAGAGGTTTGGCCACTTTAACAAGAGCTTGACCATCAATTTGGTCCACGGCTCGCCGCCATGACGAACGACAATCTTCAATTCGGGGAAGTACCAGCACACTTCATCGAGCAGAGCGACATCTTGAGCGGCCATTGGGATGCGCGGCCCTGGAACGCCCGCGTACACAATTATCGGTAACTCGAGTTCAACACATTTGGCATAGATGGGATACATCTTCTTGTCGTTGATGGGCACTTGGGGGACGATCCCGGTGCCCCACACGTGCGCAGCGATCGCGCCGTTGGCCACCGACTGTTCAAGTTCCCTCACACTCGCCATGCCAGTGTTGGGATTCACGTTGACCATGCCGCGAAAGCGATCGGGGTAGTCGCGACACGCGCGCTGAGCGTGCTCGTTCTCTGCGATCCCGGGCATCATCATGCGAATCCCGTATTGATCCATCAGCGTGAGAACTTCTGCGACCGGATCCGTCAATTCCTCATAGTGGGGAACTTCTTTGAACATATATTCGGCGGGCATTTCCATGCCTTGCGTTTCAGGATCCATCGCTTGATCTCGTATGTAGTCGTAAACCTTTGCCTTCTCGGTACGAGGCGCGGGCATCGAGAGGAACGTATCGATAACCCCGTTCGCGCGCGCTGCTTCGAATGCTGCATTAGTCATCGAAGACGTAACCCGAGTGACGTCACTCTTCGAGCTTGAAGACGCGTATCGCGTTGTCGCGCAAGAACTTCGGCCACACGTGATCGCGGAAAGGGACGTCTGGCATGTCCGTGAAGATGCGTTCTAGCGAAAGACCCATCGGGAAGTAGCCCGCGTACATGACCTTGTCGGCGCCGCGCGTGTTGGCGTATTGGATTACCTCTTGCGGGTAATACTTCGGCGCGAACGCACTTGTGGAGTAGTAGAGATTTGGCCACTTGAGCATGAGTTTGACTGCGAGGTCGGCCCACGGCTCGCACCCGTGTCGCGTCACAAAACGCAGTTCAGGGAAGAACCAACAGACTTCGTCAATTAGTGCGACCTCTTGAGGAGCGAACGGAACACGCGGCCCTGGCACGCCCGCGCAAACACAAATAGGAATGTCAAGCTCAACACACTTCGCGTAGATCGGGTAAAACTTCTTGTCGTTGATCGGCACCTGAGGGTTCAATCCAGATGGGAAAGCGGTGGCCGATTTGACCCCGAGTTCGGTGACCGCGGCTTCGAGTTCGCGCACGCCTTCCATACCGTGGTTCGGGTCAACTTCGAAACTCCCGAAGAACCGAGTCGGATGGTCCTTGATCGCTTTCTGTGCCTGATCATTCTTGAAACTTGTACCGACCATTGCCATGGCGATGCCGTGGGTGTCCATCTCGCTTAGGAGGTAACTGACGGGGTCGTCCATGTGCTCCGCGAACTTGGGAACATGTTTGAACATGTACTCTGCGGGAAACTCGAAGTCTTCGCGGCTCTCGCGGTCGAGGAGTTGCGTGCGCAGGAAGTCGTACCAGTGCTTGGGGTCTCCGCTAGGTATCCCGAGCATGAGGTCGATCACGCCAATGTCGGTGGGCATCGTCATAGCGGCCGACGTTACCTGTCACCAATCAGACAAGTCAGATCATGCTTGTCGGCACTTAGTTGGGTATCCCGAGGGTTTCCGCGGAAGGCAATCGTCCACTAGAGTTCGCGAACTTGCTCCGGGGGGAGTAGGCCGAGGGGGAACCATGACCGACGTTCTTGACCGACAGATGGCGTACAGCGATTCAGTGCCACCTGCACCTGTGTCCGCCAAGGTCACTCCCGAGATTTCGATGCCAGCGAGAGTCATCCTCGCCGTCATATCGGCCACGGCTGGCGTGATGCATTTTGTGATGATGCCCGCTCACTGGGGCGAGTGGACTGTAGAAGGCATTGGCTTCGCTGTGGCTGGATGGTTTGGTCTCCTGATTGCACTGGCCGTGGTTATACGTCCAAGCCGCGCGGTGCTTACTGCCGGGGTACTGGGCAATCTCGTCTTCATTGGTCTCTGGGTAGTTAGTCGAATTTCTGGCTTTCCGATGGGTCCGAACAATGGGCACGCAGAGACGGTTGGATTTGTAGATCTGAGTGCCGTAGCTCTCGAGGCAGCATTCGTAATTGCCGCTCTCGTCCTGATCGCGCGGCCAGGCGCGCTTCGCCGCGGGGCCGAGGCTTTCGCGATTGCCGGTGCCGTTGCAGTTGGAGTAATCGCGCTTGGGACTGCTGCTTTGGCTTCGCCCGGCGCCCGCAACCACGCAGCGCGAGCCCACGGCGCGAGCAATGCAGGGGCTGCAGGAGGAGAAGTGCACGGGCACGAGGGCGCGGCCGCCATGAAGGCCGCCGCTTCTACTGACGACAAAGGCCTATCCCTTCTGTCGAACGGGCACCACAGTGAGATGGTTGCTGAGAAGCCCCTCACGGTTGAAGAACGCGCACTCCTGTCACAGCAGATGGCTGGGAGTATCGAGGCTGCGAGACTCTTCCCAACAGTCGCCGCAATCAAAGCTGCTGGCGGGTGGCGAGCTGGACCATTTTCTCCAGGACTCGGTGCGCATTACATCCGCACAAATGGCGCCGCGATGAATGCCGATGGCGATGTGAGCATCGAGGACGCGATGAACCCGATGGCGTATATCTACGACGGCACCGCCGATGACTCCAGGATTGCAGGGTTCATGTACTACTCGATGAGCGAGAAGGAGCCGGTTGGCTTCGCTGGCTCGAACGACGTGTGGCACTTCCACACCAACACCTGTCTCAAGCGCACCCCAGAGGGGCTCGACGCGCCGTTCGGTGCAGATGGTGAAGTCACTACGAAGTTGTGCGAAAGCGCTGGTGGTTTCATGATGGAGCAGACGCAATGGATGGTTCACGTTTGGTCGGTTCCGGGTTGGGAATCGCGCGACGGTCTCTTCAGCGAAGTAAACCCTGCGCTCAGTTGTTCCGACGGCTCCTATTACCAGTTGCCAATGAAGAACTGGATCGATCACCCACTCAACATTTGCAAGTCTGCGATCTGACGCCACCAGGAGACAGAAGTGGTGCCAGATGAGTCGGCTGGCGATGCGAATCGTGCTGATCAATGGGAAAGACCGGTCGTGTCAGGTCGCGACCATGAGAACACGCGCCTTCGCTTAGAAACTTGGCTCGCTGGTCACCTAGGTGCCGACGCATCGCCAACTATTGCTGCGATCGAGACTCCAGCGTCGAATGGGATGTCGAGTGACACGTTGCTTTTCGAAGCGACTTGGATGGAATCTGGCATTTCGCGTAGCGAGTCCCTTGTAGCAAGGGTCGCCCCGGAGGAGAGCGCTGTTCCGGTGTTTCCTGTGTACGACTTGGCCTGTCAAGCGCGCGTGATGCAATTGGTCGCACAGCTCACAAACGTTCCGGTGCCGCATGTTTATTGGGTCGAAACCGATCCTTCATTCATCGGAGCCGAGTTTTTTGTGATGGGCAGGGTAAATGGAGATGTTCCGCCAGATGTCATGCCGTACACATTCGGTGACACTTGGGTTACCGAAGGGTCAACCAAAGATCGAGCGCGGCTCGAACGAAGCACAGTCGATGTCTTGGCGATGTTGCATGGCATCGAGGAATCATCTGAACGGTTCGGGTTTCTCGCTTCTCCTGGAAGCAGCGATCAAAGCGCGTTGAGGCGGCACTTCAATGCGCAACGCATTTACATGGAATGGGTGATGGATGGTCGCGAGGCTCCGCTGCTAGAACGCGCATTTGAGTGGCTGGAGGAACGGTGGCCAGTAGACGAGGGGTCTGAAGTTGTTTCGTGGGGGGACGCGCGCATTGGCAATGTGATGTATCGCGACTTCGAACCTGTCGCCGTGTTCGATTGGGAGATGGCCACGCTCGCGCCGCGGGAAGTTGATCTCGGTTGGATGATTTTCTTACATCGGTTCTTTCAGGATTTGGCGGAAGATCTGGGTGCGCCAGGCATCCCCGACTTCATGCAACGGCACAGTGTTGTGGCCACGTACGAGGAACTCTCCGGTTATACGCCGCGTGATATGGATTGGTTCACTACATACGCCGCACTCAGGCACGGCGTCGTAATGACGCGTGTCGGATTCCGCTCGGCTGCTTTCGGCCAAGGCGAGATTCCAGCGGACATCGATGACCTTGTAATGCACCGGCGCTCGCTCGAAGCGATGTTGATGGGTACGTACTGGGACGGCGTGAAAGGCGCGTAAGCCGAGGAAAATTCGTTTCGACACGCGTTTTGAGCACCCTGGTGCCCCGTTTCAGCGCTGAAACCGAGCACCCTGGTGCGCAATTTCGGCATCGAAACGGGAATACTTGCCTTCGGCAGCCGGTTTTTTAGGAGAAGACGTGTACAAGTGGAGTGATGAACACCAGATGATCCGTGACGCCGTCCGCGACTTCGTCGACAAGGAGGTGCGTCCGCTTCGCGAGGAACTCGAGTTTGGTGATACCCCTCCCTACGACGTCATCCGCAAATTCTTCGCGACCTTCGGCATGTCCGACATGGCCCGCGCTTCCTTTGCCAAGCGCATTGCCGCAGAAAAGGAAGGCAAAGAGCGCGACCCGGATGCTGCTGGCAGTGGGCTTTCTGGGGCCGGTTTCATGCTCGTGCCAATCATCGAACTTTGCCGGTGTTCACCGGGACTCGTTACAGCTATGGGAGTAAGCACCGGGCTTGCTGCCTCAACGATCATGAGTCGCGGAACCGTCGCGCAGAAGGAACGGTGGGCACTCGATTTACTTACGTTCGACAAGGTGGGCGCATGGGCGATCACTGAACCCGATTCCGGATCGGATGCGTTCGGCCGCATGCAAGCCACTGCGCGCCGAGACGGAGAGGAGTACGTACTAAACGGTTCGAAGACATTCATAACCAACGGCCCTTATGCAGACACGACGGTTTTCATCTGCAAACTCGATGAAGGCAACCCACCAGCTGAACGCAAAATTCTTTCGTTTGTTCTAGATCAAGGCATGCTGGGCTTCGAACAGACCAAGGCCATGCGCAAGATGGGCATGCATTCATCTCCAACGGGAATGCTGTTCCTCTCTGACGTGCGCGTCGCCAAAGACAGGCTTCTCGGCGAGACCGAAGATCGTCCTTACCGTGAGGGGGCGAAGGAAGCGTTCTCCATCGAGCGCTCGGGTGTGGCGGCAATGAGCCTTGGCATAATTGAACGCTGCTTAGAACTGTCTATTGCGTACGCCAAAGAATGCGTGCGCTTCGGCAAGCCGATCGGTGAGCACCAACTTATTCAAGAGAAGCTCGCTCGCATGGAGATGCATCGGCTCAACGTCGAGAATCTTGTGTTCCGAACGATCGAGAAGGCGGACTCTGGGGAGGCGATGACGCTCACCGAGGCATCCGCCATGAAGCTGTATTCCGCGCGGGCTGCTACTGAAGTAGCCCTTGAAGCCGTACAGATCTTTGGCGGCAACGGGTATATGTCGGAGTTTGAGGTCGAGCAGTTCGCACGTGATGCCAAGGTGCTGCAGATATATGCAGGCACCGACGAGATCCAGATTTCGCAGATCGCAAGAAGTCTCCTGGCATAGGAGCGATCCCTTTCTAGTAAGGTGATGAACCTGTTGGGCCAACGTCGTCCCGTGCAGAAATAAGCGCCCTGTAAATACCCACTCCCAATACATGGCGTTTGCTGCCCCGAGTTCCCGGCGCCACTGGTGTCCCGAGCCCAAAGACGACGACTGACATGATTAAAACCGGCTTCAACTACGACCTCCCTCGCGCGCAGGGCCTCTACGACCCATCCTTCGAGCACGATTCGTGTGGCGTCGCGTTTGTCGTTGACATGCATGGCAAGGCGAGCCACGAGCGTGTTCGACAAGGTCTAACGGCGTTGTGCAACCTCCAGCATCGCGGAGCGTCGGGATGTGAAACCAACACCGGTGACGGCGCGGGAATCCTCATTCAAATACCGGATCGGTTCCTGCGCGCCCACTTTGGCGCCGATCTTCCAGTAGTCGGCGCATACGCAACTGGCATTGTCTTCCTGCCTGCCGGGGATGGATTGGCGGATGCTGCGGTCGCGGCCATCGATCTCGTTGTTAAAGATGAAGGTCTTCGTGTTGTCGGCTGGCGTGATGTGCCGACGGACCCGTCGATGCTTGGCGCTTCGGCAGCGCGCGTTTTGCCGACTATCCGACAGCTGGTCATCGCGGGTGAAGATGGTGCAGGCGCGCCCCTTGAAGGTCTCGCACTTGACCGCTATGCATTTGCAATTCGGAAGCGCGTAGAGCACGAAGCGCGAGCGGTGGATCCCACTGGTCCCGGTGTTTACTTCGTCAGCTTGTCCTGTCGCACCATTGTTTACAAGGGAATGCTTACGACTCCTCAACTTGAGGGGTTTTACCCCGACCTAACCGACGACCGAGTCGAGACATCGCTCGCACTTGTGCACTCGCGCTTTTCAACCAACACATTTCCGAGTTGGCCGTTAGCTCATCCGTACCGGTATATCGCTCACAACGGCGAGATCAACACGGTCATGGGAAACCGCAATTGGATGCGCGCTCGGGAAGCATTGCTTGAAAGCAAATTGATTCCCGGTGACATGGAGCGCCTCTTCCCAATCTGCACGCCTGGCGCATCAGACACTGCAAGCTTCGACGAAGCACTTGAGTTGTTGCACCTAGGCGGAAGAACCTTGCCCCACGCCGTGCTCATGATGATCCCTGAAGCGTGGGAGAACCACGACTCAATGAGCGCCGAAAAGAAGGCCTT
Organism: Bifidobacterium breve; assembly: GCA_945865605.1. Classification (GTDB taxonomy): domain Bacteria; phylum Actinomycetota; class Acidimicrobiia; order IMCC26256; family JAENVU01; genus SHUZ01. The sequence goes on along the minus strand of CAMBEL010000001.1, from coordinate 28,554 downwards.
CTATCGCTTCAATGCATCGATCATGGAACCTTGGGATGGCCCAGCGTCCATCGCATTCACGGATGGCACTGTCATCGGTGCCGTTCTGGACCGCAATGGCTTGCGCCCTTCGCGCTTCTGGGTTACCGATGATGGCCTCGTCGTAATGGCCAGCGAGGTTGGCGTGCTTGACCTCGATCCCGCGAAAGTTGTTCGCAAAGGTCGCTTGGAGCCGGGGAAGATGTTCCTCGTTGATACATCGCAGGGACGCATTATCGAAGACGAAGAGATCAAACATCAGCTGGCTACAGAGCAGCCATACGAAACATGGCTCGACCAAGGTCTCGTGCATCTCGACGATCTTCCTCCTCGCCAAGTTCTCGCACCGGTTCACTCTTCGCTAGTACTAGAGGGGCGCTTGTTCGGTTGGACCGCCGAAGAGTTGCGCCTTCTCATAGCGCCAATGGCGAGAGCGGGAACCGAGGCCATTGGTTCTATGGGGACAGACACTCCGGTGGCTGTTCTGTCAGATCGATCGCGCCTCTTGTTTGACTACTTCCAGCAACTCTTCGCACAGGTAACCAACCCTCCTCTCGATGCGATGCGTGAAGAGTTGGTAACGAGCCTCGGCGCAACGCTCGGCCCTGAATCGAACCTACTTAGTTCCGGTCCAGAGTCATGTCGTCAGATCGTGCTGCCGCGCCCCGTGCTCGACAACGAAGAACTTGCCAAGTTGCGGTACATCGATGAAGGCAATGGTGTTGCTGGCTACAAAGCCGTGACCGTCGAGGCGCTCTACCCAGTGCTTGGTGGCGGAGATGGTTTGAGGCTCGCCATCGAGCGAATTCGTCGCCAGGTCAGCGACGCGATCGCAGGCGGCGCAAATCTAGTCATCCTCTCGGACCGTTACGCGACTATCGAACATGCTCCGATCCCGAGTCTCCTGATCACCTCTGCCGTCCATCATCATTTGATTCGCGAGAAGACTCGTACCCGCATCGGTCTCGTTATCGAAACAGGCGAAGCGCGGGAGGTACACCACATCGCGCTGTTGCTCGGTTATGGCGCAGCAGCCGTGAACCCCTACCTCGTATTCGATGCGTTGCGCGACCTTGTGCGTGAAGGAACACTTGCCCAAACGCCCCGTCAAGCGTCGAAGAATTACATCAAGGCCGCGGGTAAAGGTGTTCTCAAGATCATGTCCAAGATGGGTATTTCTACCGTCGCGTCGTATACGGGTGCCCAGGTGTTCGAAGCTATTGGATTGAGCAAAGAACTCGTTGAGGAGTACTTCACCGGCACATCGAGCCGCCTAGACGGAATCGGACTCGACGTGATTGCTCAGGAATGCGCGATGCGCCACAACAGGGCATTCCCAGACCGGCCGACGGAACTCGCACATCGCGAACTTGAAATTGGTGGCGAGTATCAGTGGCGCCGCGAGGGCGAGTACCACCTGTTCAACCCCGACACGGTCTTCAAACTCCAACACGCAACTCGCACCGGACGTTATGAAGTCTTCAAGGAGTACTCACGCCTTGTTGACGACCAGTCGAAACGGCTCGCGACACTTCGGGGGTTATTCGAACTAAACCCCGCAGGTAGAGAGCCGGTCCCGATTGACGAGGTAGAGCCTGTCGCTGCGATCGTGAAGCGCTTTAGTACGGGCGCCATGAGTTACGGATCAATCTCTGCAGAGGCGCACGAGACGCTCGCCATTGCAATGAACCGAATTGGCGCCAAGTCGAATACCGGAGAGGGCGGCGAGGACCGCGAACGCTTTACCGCGGATGAAAACGGCGACCTACGACGTTCAGCAGTGAAGCAAGTCGCCAGTGGCCGTTTTGGAGTTACCAGCGAATACCTCGTGAATGCCGATGACCTGCAAATCAAGATGGCTCAGGGGGCGAAGCCTGGTGAGGGTGGACAGCTGGGTGGTCACAAGGTGTATCCGTGGATCGCAAAGACCCGGCACTCAACACCGGGTGTTGGGCTGATCAGTCCGCCACCTCACCATGACATCTATTCGATCGAAGATCTTGCGCAGTTGATACATGATCTCAAGAACGCGAACCCAGCGGCGCGCGTCCACGTGAAGCTCGTCGCAGAGGTAGGTGTCGGAACGGTTGCTGCTGGCGTAAGCAAGGCACATGCAGATGTTGTGCTGATCTCTGGCCATGACGGCGGCACCGGCGCATCGCCGCTCACCTCGATCAAACACGCTGGTGCGCCATGGGAACTAGGGCTCGCTGAAACGCAACAGACACTCTTGTTGAACGGCCTCCGCGACCGCATAGTTGTTCAAACAGATGGTCAACTCAAGACGGGACGCGATGTAATTGTCGCCGCGTTGCTCGGTGCAGAGGAATTCGGATTCGCATCAGCACCGTTGGTTGTTAGCGGTTGCATCATGATGCGTGTCTGTCACTTGGACACATGTCCTGTAGGTATCGCAACCCAAAATCCTGAGTTGCGCGCCAAGTTTACGGGCAAGCCCGAGTTTGTCGTGAACTTCTTCGAATTCATCGCAGAAGAAGTTCGCGAGTACTTGGCGGCTCTCGGCTTCCGGACGGTGGCAGAGGCGATTGGTCATGCCGAAATGCTCGACACGCGAGTGGCGGTCGATCACTGGAAGGCATCCGGCCTCGACCTGAGCCCGATCTTGTATGTGCCTGACTTCGACCGAAGCACGCAAGACATGTATTGCACGAAGTCCCAGGATCATGGACTTGAGCGCGCGCTAGATAACACGCTGATCGAGCTTGCTCACGACGCTCTTACTGAGGGGAAACCCGTCACGATTGACTTGCCGATACGCAATGTCAATAGGACCGTTGGGACGATGCTCGGTAGCGAACTCACGAAGCGGTACCCAGACGGCTTGCCGGACGACACGATTCAGATTGCATTGACGGGATCAGCTGGGCAGAGTTTCGGCGCCTTCGTACCCCGTGGGATCACGCTTCGCTTGGTTGGCGACGCGAACGACTATTTCGGGAAGGGACTGTCCGGAGGCCGCCTTGTGTTGCGTCCCGATCCTAGGTCCCCGTTCGTCGCAGAGGAACAAATAGTTGCCGGCAATGTGATTCTTTACGGTGCTACGGGAGGGGAAGCATTCGTGAGAGGACTGGTCGGCGAACGATTCTGTGTTCGCAACTCAGGTGCCGTCGCGGTTGTCGAAGGCGTTGGCGATCACGGCTGTGAGTACATGACCGGTGGCCGCGTCGTCGTGCTCGGTCCGACAGGACGAAATTTCGGTGCAGGGATGAGTGGTGGAATCGCCTATGTGTACGACCCCGATGGCGACTTCTACACTCGCCTCAATCGCGAGATGGTCGATCTGGATCCCCTCGATGAGGAGGACGCTGAGTGGTTGCGTGCAGTAGTGCGCCACCATGTAGAGGAAACCGATTCAGCTGTTGGACAACGCTTGTTGGCTGATTGGCATGATGAATTGGAACGATTCGCGAAGGTGATGCCCAAGGACTACAAACGCGTGCTCGAAGCGGTGCAAGTTGCCGAAGAGCGCGGCATCCCAGTGGATGAAGCGGTCATGGCGGCGTCCCATGGGTGAGCCCACGGGTTTCATGAAGTACGACCGAGAACTTCCTTCGCGGCGTCTGGTGCCGATACGCCTACGCGACTGGCGTGAGGTATATGAGCCATTCCCCGAAGAGGCGTTGCGCACTCAGGCTTCACGTTGCATGGATTGTGGAATCCCGTTCTGCCATACAGGCTGCCCGTTGGGGAACTTGATTCCAGAGTGGAATGACCTCACGTATCGCGGTGAGGCACGAGAGGCGAGCGAGAGGTTGCACGCGACTAATAATTTTCCTGAGTTCACCGGAAGACTTTGCCCAGCCCCGTGCGAAACCGCGTGCGTGCTTGGAATAAATGAACCAGCGGTGACGATTAAGCAGGTTGAAGTTTCTATCGTCGACCGCGCTTGGGCGGAAGGTTGGATTACGCCCCAGGTGCCAGAGGTGCTTACCGATCGGAAGATTGCAGTGGTCGGTTCCGGCCCGGCAGGCCTTGCGGCTGCGCAACAACTAACGCGCGGTGGCCATCAAGTCACGGTCTACGAACGAGCAGATCGCATAGGTGGGCTCCTTCGGTATGGAATCCCAGAGTTCAAGATGGAGAAGCAAGTCTTAGATCGTCGCCTCGCGCAGATGGAAGTAGAAGGCACGCGCTTCGAGGTAAATGCAAATGTTGGCGGCAATATTCCAATCGAAGATCTCAAGCGCGACTATGACGCGATTGTGCTTGCTGGTGGAGCGACTGCTTGGCGCGATCTCCCGATTCCTGGGCGTGAGTGCGTTGGCGTTTACCAAGCGATGGAGTTCTTGCCTCCCGCCAACAGAGTGCAAGAAGGTGATCTTGCCGACCACCCCTTCTCGGCAGAGGGGAAGCGGGTTGTAATCATTGGTGGTGGCGACACTGGTGCAGACTGCCTTGGTACGGCGCATCGGCACGGTGCCGCGTCGGTACATCAATTCGAAATCATGGAGCGACCTCCTGCAGATAGGCCCGAATCGAACCCATGGCCGACCTGGCCGATGATTTATCGCACTTCGTCTGCTCACGAAGAAGGAGGGGAGCGCGTCTTCGCTGTCAACACTGAATGTTTCCTTGCTGATGACTCAGGGAATCTTCGCGCACTGCGCGCGCATGAAGTTGAGCAAGGCTTTGTAGATGGTCGCATGACCTTCGACAAAGTTGAAGGCAGCGACTTCGAACTTCCCTGCGAACTTGTGTTGCTCGCTATGGGGTTCGTCGGTCCAGAGAAGAATGGTTTGGTCGAGCAACTTGGCGTCGATATGGACCAACGCGGAAACGTTGCGCGTGACTCGGATTGGGCCACGAACGTTGATGGCGTATTCGTTTGTGGCGATATGGGACGTGGACAAAGTCTCATTGTGTGGGCAATCGCAGAAGGCAGATCTTGTGCGGCTTCAGTCGACCGGTGGTTGACCGGAGAAACAGACCTTCCTTCGCCGCTCACGCCCGATGCAGTGCAGATGACCGCGCGCTGACGCGTTGGTGACAGCTGTTCGACGCTGCGTATTGGCTAGGAAGCGACGAGGATGTTGCGATGCCGATTGAACCACCACCTTCGCGGTTCCAGCTGCCGACTGCAGATGCGCCAGCCCAGGGAGATGTCGTTGGGGTTGGCGGCGACCTAGAGCCAGGCACCTTGCTCGGCGCTTATCGGTCCGGCATATTTCCGATGCGCGTCGGTAAGAAAGGTCCAATCGGTTGGTGGTCTCCAGAAGAACGAGGAGTGATCCCGCTAGACGGTCTTCGGGTCACTCGCTCGTTGACAAAATCGTGTCGGCGGTTCGAAGTGCGGGTCGATGTTGACTTCGAGGCCACCATGCGCGCATGTGGCGATGTGAGTCGCGCGGGTGGATGGATCGATGAATCATTTGTGAACGCATACTCCGACCTTCACCAACTCGGGTGGGCGCATTCGATTGAAGTGTTCCTCGGGGATACGCGCGTAGGCGGCTGTTATGGAGTTGGTATAGGCGGATTTTTTGCAGGCGAGTCGATGTTTTACTCGGAACGGGACGCGTCCAAGGCCGCGTTGGTCACGCTCGTTGAATTGCTCCGCGAGTCGGGAGCGCTTCTGCTTGATGTGCAGTGGGTAACGCCCCATTTGGCATCTCTTGGCGCGATTGCTGTGACCCGTGCCACCTATCTAGGTTTGTTGGCACAAGCGACCGCCGTTCCTGGTCCCAATTGGGATGAACATCGGTGGCCCAAGCGGAACAACATCTGAAAGCCTGGGTAATCTTCGTTATGGCCGAGATCATCGTATTTCACAACCCCGGTTGAGGTAAGTCTCGCGGAGCGCTAGAAATATTGCGCGAACGCGAGGTCGAGTTCGACCTCATTGAGTATCTGAAGGACCCAATTGACCGCGCCACGTTCATCCAGATACTCCGAGCAATCCCTAACTCGCCGGCCGAATTAGTACGCAAGGACAAGCGATTCAAAGAACTCGGCCTAGACCCCGATGATTACCTGACAGAGGATGCAGTGATCGCACTTCTTATCGAGCACCCAGCGCTCATGGAACGCCCAGTAGGGCTGCGTGGTGCACGCGGAGTGATCGCCCGACCATCCGAAAACATTTTGACGTTGCTCAACTGAGTACGCACTCAACAAGGGAAGCAAAGTGACAACGATTACTACCGACAGTGTCCGTAATGAGGTACGCGCGTGGTTGAGTGCGACGTGGGACCCAGAGATCACAGTCGGTGAGTGGTGGGAGTTGCTGACGCGTTCGGGGTATGCCGCGCCGACTTTTCCCGAAGATGATTACGGCAAGGGTTACAACCGTGGTCTCGCGAATGTTGTGAACGAAGAGCTAGTGGCGTCAGGTGCTGTCGGCCCTCCGGCGGGGTTGGGGTATTTGTTGGCGGCACCAACAATTGTCGCCCATGCAACGCGCGAACAAAAAGATCTGTGGTTACCGCGGATCCTCGGCGGAGTCGATGCGTGGTGCCAGCTCTTCAGCGAACCAGGCGCAGGATCAGACCTTGCTGGGCTCCAATGCAAGGCGGAACGTGACGGTGATGAGTGGATCATCACAGGGCAAAAGGTTTGGACGTCTACCGCTCAACTTTGCAATATGGGAATGTTGATAGCCCGTACCGATCCCGATGCTTCAAAGCACGCTGGCATTAGTTACTTCGCCTTCGATATGGATCAGGTTGGCGTCGAGATCCGCCCACTTCGTGAAATGACGGGAAGGGCGATGTTCAACGAGGTATTTATCGACGGTGCGCGCGTTCCCGATTGGAACATGATCGGTGGGCTCAACAATGGCTGGGCTGTCGCGAATACAACACTTGCTGCAGAACGTGCAGGACTCGGTAGCGGCGGAAGCGGCGGCGGTGGTTCTGCATTTCCAGGACCATTGGCAGATCACCTCGGCTTGCGCGTGGGCGACACGGTCGGTCAGGTGCGCACGGGCGGTACCGGTGGCGGTGGTGGTGGGTTGGCTAATTCGCTCATCAAGATCGCTCAATCCAACGGAACTGCCAACGATCCGATCGTGCGGCAAGGCATCGCGAAGTTGTGGATTCTGCAAACGATCGGCAAGTACTCGTCGTTGCGTATGCGGGGTGGAGGCGCTAGCGCAGGCGCTCCGAACATTGCCAAGTTGATGATGAGCGACATGCTTCGCCTACATCGTGAAGTCGCAACGTTGATTCTTGGGCCAGACGTAGGGCTCATGGGTAAGGATGCCAAAACCGGTGGACTAGTCCAAGAGGGGATCTTGTTCTCGCCAGGACCATCCATTTATGGCGGCACGGATCAGGTGCAGCGCAACATCATCGGAGAGCGTGCGCTGGGCCTGCCGAAAGAGCCCGACCCCAACAAGGGGGCTCCTTTTAAGGACGTTCCGAAGAACGCATGACATGAAGATTGGCCTCACCCTTCCATCGTTTGTTCACGGCCTAGACCGAGCGACCACGTTGGCGTGGTGCCGTCGAATCGAAGACGGACCCTTCTCATCAGTCGCCTTAGGCGACCGTTTCGCGTATTGGAGTCACGAACTAATCACTTCGCTGGCCTTCGCTGCAGCCGCGACTGAAACCGTTCGGTTGGTCTCAACCGTCGTAGTGCTGCCGACCTATGACGAAGTTCGGTTGGCGAAGCAAGTCGCCACCATCGATGTACTTTCTGGCGGCCGTTTAACGCTAGGCGTCGGTGTAGGTGGCCGCGAACAGGACTACGCGGCGGTTGGTGCCGAGTACGAAGGGCGCTTCGGAAGGCTCGACGAACAGGTAATGGTGATGCGTCGAATCTGGAGCGGTGAAGACGTCATCGATGGATTGCCTGCGATTGGACCTGAGCCAGTCCAGACAGGTGGCCCACCGATTTTGACGGCTGCGATGGGCCCTCAGTCGTTGGCGCGTAGCGCAGTTTGGGCTGATGGGATCGCAGGTTTCGACCTTGCTCCCGACCCGCGTTCCGTCGCGGCGACATTTCGAGGCGTCGAGGATGCTTGGCGGGCAGCCGGGAGATCAGAGCGGCCGTGGTTGTCCACTTCGACTTGGTTCGCGCTTGGTGATGGCTCTGAAGATCGGTTGCGATCGTATGCCCGCGATTATTTATCGACCTTCGGGCCAGCGGCTGCCGATGCGATGGCGGGGTTGTGCCAACTCTCCGATCCGGGAGCCCTACGCGACGCGATAGACGGCATCGCAGAAGCGGGCGCGGACGAGTTGATCTTGGTCCCCACTTCGTCTGATCCGACAGAACTCGACAGACTTGTTAGTGCGCTCGCGGTTATGACTCCGCGCCTAGTGGCTTAGTTCGGTGGCTCCTCGCCGATTTTCGGGTGCACGCCGCGTCAATCTTGGAGATGCAAACGATCGTGGACGGCTCCGCCTCGATGCGCTCGCGTCATTTTTGCAAGACATCGCTTCGGACGACATCTCGAGCGCGAATTTCCCCGCCGGTTACGGATGGGTGCTGAGACGCACGTCGCTCCGAATCAACCGGTTACCCGCCATCTATGAACAGATCGAGCTTGAGACCTGGTGTTCGGGAACGGGGAAGCGGTGGTTGGAACGGTCTACATCGATATCCCGCAACGTCGGCACTGCATTTGTCGAAACAGCGTCGATCTGGGTTTACGTAAACCTTGAAACTGGCGCCCCTGTGCCGCTACCACCTGAATACATAGCTGTCTTTGGGGAGAGTGCTGCTGGCCGCAAGGTGACTGCGCGTCTTACCCACGACGCGCCACCTCCCAAAGATCCAAGGGTTGTTTGGCCATTACGTAGCACCGACTTCGATGTGTATGGGCATGTAAACAACTGTTCGTACTGGTCGGCAGTCGAGGGAGTGCTCGCTTCGCGCGTGGGGAGCGAACGGATTAATGCTGCTGAACTCGAGTTTCGTGGCGGCATACTTCCTGGCGAACTACCTGACTTGGTTGTTGTTGATAGGCCTGCGGGCGTTGCGATTTGGTTCGAAGTTGCCGGGACGGTACGAGCATCTGGCACGGTCGATCTCGTTTGATGTCGCTTTACAAGAGCCGTGGGTAGGGTCGGTAGGATTCGCAAATGGTCTCTTCACTAAAACTCGGTTTCATGGTCGGCTATTGGGGGGCACAGCCGCCAGGAAATATGCCAGAACTGTTGGCGGAGGCGGAAAATCTTGGGTACACGTCGGCTTGGACGGCCGAGGCGTATGGGTCCGATGCGCTGACCCCATTGGCATGGTGGGGCTCGCGTACCAGTCGCATTCAACTCGGCACATCCATTGTTCAAATCTCTGCGCGTACTCCAGCTGCAACGGCCATGGCGGCGATAACGATGGACCACCTGACGGGCGGGCGGTTCGTTCTCGGTCTCGGGGCTTCGGGTCCCCAAGTGGTTGAAGGATGGTACGGACAGTCCTACGCACAACCGCTCGCACGAACGCGCGAGTACGTCGCCATCATTCGCAAGATCCTCGCCAGGGATGAGCCAGTGGCTTTCTCGGGTGACCACTATCAACTTCCTTTTGAAGGCGGGACTGGACTAGGCAAGTCGGTCAAGTCGATCACCCATCCATTGCGTGAGGAACTGCCGATCTACCTTGCCGCTGAAGGTCCCAAAAATGTCGCTCTTACCGGAGAGATTGCCGATGGCTGGCTAGCGATCTACTACTCACCCAAAGTCGATGGCTTCTATCGCGAAGCGCTATCGGAAGGTTTCGCGCGTCCCGGTGCTCGACGAAGCTTTGAAGATTTTGAAATCGCGGCCACAGTGCCCGTCATTGTTCACGACGATGTAGAGGAAGCGGCCTCATTCCTGCGCCCGGTATTAGCGCTGTATATCGGCGGTATGGGGGCGCGCGAAGTGAACTTTCACGCAAACGTGTTCGCGCGCATGGGCTACGAATCCGAAACGCATGAGATCCAGGATCTCTACCTAGCAGGAAAGAAGGAAGAAGCGGCGGCCAAGGTTCCGATGTCGTTGATTGAAGAGACGGCCTTGATTGGGCCGAAGGAAAAGATTCGCGACGACCTCGAGATGTGGCGCGAATCGTGCGTGACGCAGATTCTCCTCTATGGGGACGCAGCAACGTTGCGGACGATGGCCGAACTGTGCCTTTGACAGCGCGTTCGGACCAGTTACCAGCGATCTAGAAGCGATCTAGAACAAGACGCTCTTCTTTGGCAAGCAGCCAAACGAGATGTTCCGTGTCTAGGAAGTTGTTTTCGTCTGCGCGGATTGTGTCACGGCTTTCAGGATCGACAGCCATCCCAAAGAAGTCACGCGCGCTGGCGAACCACTCGACAGTTACACCGTCGAGATCACATTGGGTGCGTTCGTAATCTTTAGTAAGACGGTGGTTCTGTTCGTAACGCAGCAGGTATTTCGCTACAGCGGGTGTATCGCGGTTGATGGGTCCATGCACTTCCCACCAATAACGGTGAAAGTCATCGATGTTCATGTGGGCTTTGCGTCGGACGCCGCAGATAAGTTTCGTGGCGGTATCAGGTAAACGAACCGGCCCTTCGATGACCTCACGTGCCGGTTCGGTAAACACTTCGAGCGTGTTGTCTGTAACGAAAAGCGAAGTTGCTGCCTCCCTGATTGGCGTTTGCAATGGGTCAGTGGCGGATTCAGAGAGAGCGTCGATTGATCTCCACCATTGGATTTCGACTCCGTCGTAAAGGCACTCGGAGCGCTCGTAGTCGCGAGGCGTTCTTTGATGTTGCTCGTAACGCAATAACTGATCGGCGAGAGCGGGATTCGCAACAAAGAGCTTGGCGTATTCGTCTCCCCAGCGAGCGTGAAACACCTCTCGGGAGAGGGATGGGTGACGCTGAATAAAGGCGATTCGCTTGATCATTGCTGTCCCTTAAATTGCCGATGTCGGTTGAATCTGGGAACCTCAGTCCTGGAAGTGCCAACATAGGCGCTCGTAGATTGAAGATGGGTGAGGGAGCATGGGCAAGATCATGGCATCGAGAGTTAGTCGCCTCCGCGCGGCTGCGCTCATCATTCTCCTCTTTGGCTTCATGCTCGGAGCCGCGCTCGGCACACGCCTTGGTGCGAGCACCGAAACAGCCATTACTGGAGCAAAACTGATCAACTACCTAGTGTCGCCCGAGGCTGGTGGCGGTTCGTTTAACTGGTTCATCTTTTTACTGGCTAGTGGGCCAGCATTAATGAGCGCGTGCATTCTTTACGGAACTGCGGAGGTAGCAAACGCCGTATCACGCAGGTCTCGCTCGCGATCATCGAGTCAAGATGAAGAGAAGACTTTTGATGATCTAGATCTCAGATAGGCGAAAACAATCGGATGACGGGTTCACGGGGATTGTTGGAGGGGCGAGTCGCTGTTGTTACCGGCGTTGGTCCAGGTCTTGGAAGGGCTAGTGCGTTGGCGCTTGCGCGCGAGGGCGCAGCTGTGGCCCTTGTTGCTCGCACAGAGTCGCGCATCGCAGAACTCGCTGCCGAAATTTGCGCGTCGGGAGGGCGGGCCTTGGCGATTCCCGGTAACGTCGCCAGCGGCGAAGATTGTGAGCGGGTAGCTGCGGCGGCGGTTTCGGAGTTCGGAGCGATTGACGTATTGGTCAATAGCGCTTTCCGTTCCGGAAGTTTTGAGCCATTCGCAACCGTAGACATTGAACAGTGGCAGAAGGTCTTCGACGTGAACCTTTGGGGAACACTTCGCATGACGCAAGCGTGCGTCCCTGCTCTCGCGCAAGGAGGTGGAGGATCAATCGTGATGGTGGCCTCCATGAGTGCGCGCAAGATCCGGCCGAACGAAGGCGGATACGCGGCATCTAAGGGTGCGTTGCTCACGGCAACCAAATCGCTTGCCGTGGAATTGGCCGAGTCAAAGATTCGGGTGAACGCGGTCGTGCCGGGTTGGATCTGGGGACCGAACGTTCAAATGTATGTCGACTGGCAGGTGCAGTCGCGTTCAATAACGCGTGAAGCCGCAATCGCAGAGATCACCAAAAACATCCCACTCGGAGAGATCCCGCCGCAAGAAGACATTGCCGAGGCGGTTGTGTTTTTTGCTTCGGGGATGTCGCGGATGATTACGGGCCAATCACTGGACGTCAACGGCGGGGAGTACTTCGGCTGATGGCGGATCTGGCTGGTCGCGCGGCGCTGGTGACTGGCGGCGGATCGGGCGTTGGTCGCGCAACGGTTCTCGAACTTGCGTCGCGCGGCGTTCGGGTACTCGTGGCAGATATAGACGGCGAAGCAGGCGATGTATCGGCACAACTCGTACGTGAGGCCGGTGGAATAGCTGTTGCGTGCGTTACCGATGTAACCGATGTCGACCAGGTGGACGAGATGGTTCACGCGGCACTGGAAGAGTTCGGCGCGCTCGACATCGCAGTGAACAATGCTGGGATTACTGGACCGGGAGCGATGACTGCGGACTATCCGATCGAGGCTTGGCGGGCAACGATGGCGCTCAATCTCGATTCAGTTTTCTACTGCTTGCGCGCCGAAATCCCGGCGATGCTTACAGGTGGCGGGGGAGCGATAGTGAATGTGGCCTCGGGCGCGGGGTTGGTCGGCTTCGCTGGACTACCTGCCTATGTTGCCAGCAAACATGGAGTCGTTGGGCTAACGCGAGCGGCTGGGCTTGAATACGCGCGCAAGGGGATTCGTGTCAACTGTGTTTGCCCTGGCAGCACGCGTACGCCGATGCTTGAAGCGTTCATGGGCGAAGATGAGAAGGTCGAGAAGATGATGCGCGCGGCGGTGCCGCTCGGGAGACTCGGCGAGCCTCACGAGATTGCGAAGTCGATCGCTTGGTTGTGTTCCGATGAGGCGAGTTTCGTGGTGGGACACGCCCTCGCGGTAGACGGCGGATCCGTAATCCAATAACCAGGGCGATCTCGGCACGTTCGAGGCCCTTATAGGGCCCGAAACGTGCCGAGATCGCCCTTCGGTTAGGTGGGCGTGTTAGGTGGGCGTCCTAGGCGATCGTTTTCCAGAGTTCGCGTTCGTCGCCCATTGGGTCTTCAATGATCCCTGGCTCAACATCGAATCGTCTCGTGACCCGTCGATCCAGGTCGTATGTGTCCCAGCCGGGGTTTCCTGTCCGGGCGAACGCTATCCACACCGCGTGCATGTCATCGGCGATCGCTTGGCGCTCTTCGCCGTCGCCCGTCAACATCGATAGCCCCGGCTGGTCAAGTGCGTCCCACATAAATGGCAACTCAAGTGCATGACAACTCTTCAGCAGACCGTCGAACACTGGAGATGCCCAAGTGAATAGATACATGAATGAGTCTCGTCCCGCGCCGATCTGTGCTTCGGCGAGTCGAATCGCAGGAATGCGGAACACTCTGTCGGTAGATACTGCGACCAAGACATCCTTGTAGGAAGCGTCTGGCCTGTTCTTCTGGTAGCGCCTCAGGGCTTCTTCGCTACCTTCGCCAAAGACACCTTCCATTTGCATCGCGACTGCTTCGCCATCGGGGTCTGCGGCTCCCAAATCCATAAGAAGGAACAACGTCATCTCGTCATGGGTAGTACCGATCAGCGTCGTTACATCGCCAGTTACACCGGCCGCAATGCTCTGTTGCGGCATGTTGGGTAGGTACTGGCCGTCCACAACGGGCATGAAGGGGAGCTCCGTGCGTTCACCTTGTGCGACCACAGCGATTTGAGCATCGAGTAACGCTTCAGCAGGAGCTGCGTCGAACTCCTCCATCGTTGTAATACCTGCCTCCGCAAGAACCTTGCGAGCGGTAGTCGTTGCAGCGTCACGTGAGTGTGCGAACGCGGCGGCACCCGATTGCAGAATCGCGCGGTGGTAAAGGCCCTCTGCAGAGGGGAGCCCGAGCAACGTTCCAATACTCATAGCGCCAGCCGACTCACCGAAAATCGTGACGCAATCGGGATCTCCCCCGAACACGGCAATGTTGTCGCGTACCCACTCGAGTGCAGCGACCTGGTCGAGAATGCCGGCGAGTCCCGAACCCGCGTACTCGTCGCCGAAAATGTCTTCTAGGTGGAGGAATCCGAATACGCCGAGTCTGTAGTTGATGGTGACGACAACGACATCGCCGTGTTCAGAAAACCGCGTGCCGTCGTAAATAGGACTCGATCCGGAACCGTTTACGAAAGCGCCTCCATGGATCCAGACCATCACTGGCCGTTTCTTATCCCCGAGTCCCGGTGTCCAGAGGTTGAGGGTGAGGCAACCGGCCTCGTCCCAGTGTGGTGCCGGAGCACCGAGCAACTTCTCTAGGGGCGATTCCGGTTGAGGAGCGACAGGTCCTGCTCTTGTTGCGTCGCGTACGTCCGACCATGGTTCGGCGGGTACAGGCGGTCGCGAACGTAATGAACCGACCGGCGGCGCGGCGAAAGGGATGCCGCGGAAACTGTGAGTACCTTCGAGGGTCGTTCCACGCACCTGGCCATGCGTAGTTACGACGATTGGATCCGACACCGGCTCTCCTTCGGTTGGACTACCACTACAAGGTTAGGCGCGCCTTCAGGAGCTTGGCCACCCGTAGAAAGACGTCAGGGTCAAACGCGTGACGCTGCGATGGCGGCACCTACAATCCCGGCTTCGTTCAGCAGTTGAGCGGGAACTACCTCAGTCTTGGTCTCCAACAGCGGCAAGAACTTCTCATGTTTTTTACTGACGCCGCCTCCGATGATGACCAGATCCGGCCACAGCAATGACTCGATCTCGGTAATGACTTCATTGAGGCGGTGCGCCCACTTCTCCCAGCTCAGGTCATCGTCCTCGCGCACCTTCTCGGAAGCTCTTTTCTCGGCCGCCTTCCCGCGAATATCCAAGTGCCCAAATTCGGTATTCGCCACGAGTGCACCGTCAGTGAATACGGCGCTTCCGATTCCGGTGCCGAGGGTGAGCATGACAACAGTCCCTCCGCGCCCTTTGCCAGCCCCATGTTCCATCTCGGCGATGCCAGCGGCGTCCGCATCGTTGATCACGATTGCGGGTCTTCCTACTTCAGCCGCAAACAAGGCCTGAGCGTCCGTGCCGATCCATTGAGAGTCGACGTTCGCAGCGGTGAGCGGTACTCCTTGACGAATCACGGCAGGGAAAGTTGCACCGATCGTTCCGCTCACGTCGAAATGTTTGGCGATCTCTCCGACAACACGCGCTACGTCTGCTGGCAATGCACCATCTGGAGTTGGGATGCGAAACCGGTCTGCCGTTAGGGCCCCGAGGTCCGTGTCGACTGGCGCCCCCTTAATGCCCGTTCCCCCAATGTCTATGCCTAAGAGAATCGCCATTGGCTCAGTCTGGCGCGATACGTTGCCGAATGTGGGTACTCGCAGAGATTTTTTTGATCCGTCCCCTCACGATCGAAGTCTCTTTTGACAAGCCTGTCTGGAGCAGCAGCCATCGTCGGTGTAGCCGAGACGGACTATGCACGCGGTTCTGACAAGTTGCCGGTCGAGTTGATGCTCGAAGCATCCAAGGCAGCCATCGCAGACGCGGGTTTATCGGTACATGACATCGACGGGATTATGCCGCCACCGGGCTACACAACTGTCGAAGAATTAGCAGCGAACCTTGGTGTGGAATCGGTCGGCTATTCCGCCACTGTGCATATGGGCGGTGCCTCGTCTACGGCGGCACTTCAAAGTGCAGCGATGGCGGTGACCTCTGGCCTGGCGCATCACGTCCTTGTCGTTGTCGGATGGAACGGTTACTCGGCGTTTAGACCGCGCGCTGGAGTGCGCGTTCCGCGACGCGGGATGGATGCCAATGCCGTGGCCGATGTGTTGGTGGACTTCTACCTTCCCTATGGTGCGCGGTCGGCAGCTCAGTTCTATGGGTGGATCGCGACGCGGCATCGAGAACTTTATGGAACGCTGCCGACCGATACGGGAGCCCTCGCGGTCGCGTTTCGACGGCACGCGCAGTTGCACGACAAGGCCCTGATGCGCGGGACTGAACTCACGATGGAGCAGTACCTGGCTGCACCATGGGTGAGCGAACCATTCCGCCTCTATGACTGTTGCCTCGAGACCGATTGTGCTGCAGCGGTCGTTGTAACAACTACTGAGCGCGCGAGAGATCTACCTAGACCGCCAGCGGTGATTCTTGGCGTTGGCGAAGGCCACCCTTATCCTGCAGATGACATTGCAAACCGGCCAGACCTGTTTCACATCGGGCTTTCCGATGCAGCGCCGCGCGCATTCGCGATGGCTGGCGTGACATCGACCGATCTTGACTTCGCTCAGATATACGACTGCTTTACCTATGTCGTACTTCTTCAACTTGAAGCGATGGGGTTATGTGAGCGCGGTGAAGGCGGCGCATTTGTTCGGGGTGGTCGCATCGAACTAGGGGGAGCTTTGCCCGTCAATACGCATGGTGGCCTTCTCTCGCAGGGTCACATGTGGGGGATGAACCATGTTGTTGAAGCCGTGCGTCAAATTCGTGGTGAGGCCGGTGCGCGGCAAGTCGAGGGTGCGGAGATTGGTGCCGTCACCGGATGGGGCGACTTTGGAGATGGCAGCATTGCCGTGCTCGGGGTAGACAGATGACTTCTGAGTTCGGCATCCGGCCTGAGCGGCTGCTCCCCGCTCCAGGTGGTCTCGGCGGCGAATTTTATGAGAGAGCCGCCGCTACGGGGAAGTTGCACCTGCAGCGCTGCGAATGCGCGGTCTGGCGGCACCCTCCTCGTATTTTGTGTGCGACCTGCGGCTCAGATAAGTGGACTTGGGAACCGGTGTCGGGTCTTGGGCGAGTGTTTTCGTGGACGATCACGCATCGCCCAACTGATCCCGCATTCGCGGCCGAACTCCCGTACGCGATCCTTGTCGTTGAACTCGACGAAGGCCCTAGGGTCGTTGGCAATCTCATCGGCCTCGCTCCCGAGGCCCTGCACCTAGACCTGCGCGTTCGGGTCGTGCTGGACCGCCGTTCCGATGCAGTCGCGCTGGTGGACTTCGCGCCTGTCAACTAGTACGCGCGAGGTCTGGCTCTAAATAGATCTCACATTGGATCGAAACCGCAGCGCGAATTCGATCTTCGGCAGCATTGATGGCATTCGCAACGCCGACGACATCGGGAACGTTTAGTTCCAGCTTCGCCGTGACAAGCAGCGTGTCTGGACCGAGGTGCAGCGTACGCAGGTGGATTAGGTGTCGCACGTCGCCGTTGGCAAGTAGCGCCGCGCGAATAAGCGCGTCGTTTTCGATCGATGCCGATTCTCCCAGGAGCAGACTTTTCATCTCGCTAGCCAGCACGGCGGCGATCACGACCAACAGCGAGCCAATCGCGATGCTTCCCATCGCATCGAATCGTTCCTCGCCGGTAATGACAGTCAGTCCGATTCCGATGCTTGCAAGTACCAAACCGACCAGAGCTCCAATGTCTTCAAGCAACACGACCGGTAACTCGGGATTCTTGGAATGCCGGATGAAGTCTCGCCAACTCGCATCGCTTTTGTAGCGCCTTGACTCACGCACTGCAGTTCTCAAAGAAAATGTTTCGAGAATTATCGCTATTCCCAAAACCACAAACGCGATGGTTGGATCCTCAAGTTTGTGTGGGTGACGGAGTTTCTCGATGCCCTCAAAAAGTGAAAACAAGCCGCCCAACGAGAAGAGGATTAGGGCGACAACGAATGACCAAAAGTAACGCTCTGCGCCGTACCCGAATTGGTGTTGTGCGCTGGGTGCCTTGCGGGATCGTTTGCCGCCAAGTAGCAGCAATGCCTGATTGCCAGTGTCTGCGGTCGAGTGAATCGCTTCTGCGATCATCGATGCGGATCCGGTTAAGAGGAACGCGAAAAACTTTGCAATCGCAATGCCCATATTCGCGAAGAACGCAGCGAGGATCGCCGTCTTGGAACTCTCTTGGCTGCTCATGGTTCGGCGATTTCATCCCAGATCATCGGCGCTACCGACTCGCCACCGTCCAATAGCTCGACCGGATTGTGTTTATTGATATGGCCCATGATCATGTTGTACACGCCGTAGCCGACTAGTTCTCGAAGACGCGGCGAGAACGTGCGCGCTACATCGATTGGGATCCCGAGTTGTTGGTTTTCTTGCTGTCGAATGAACCCGGCGCAATAGTTCATCGCGATACCGATGCGATCGTCGTTGGTCGCATTAGAGCCACCTCCGTGCCAGAGGCTGCCATGCCAAATTAATACGCTGCCCTTCGGCATCTCTGCCGGAATCGAATCGTACGGCTGGCCGTAGTCGGGAGAGTGGTCCCGCAGATGGGATCCGGGGATAATTCTTGTTGCACCGTTCGTTTCTGTGAAGTCGGTGAGCGCCCACATCGAATTGCACACTGTTGGGGCATGAGGTTTTCCAAGTCCCGTTAATTGATCGTCGGCATGAATCGGTTGAGCTGTCTCGTGGGGTTGAATCCGAATTGATGAAAGCGACGAGACGAGGCAGCCCGCGTCGAGCACTCCTTCAACTATGGGAAGAACCGCAGGGTGTACAGGTACCTGCTGCCAGACGGGGTCGTGGGCCAGCAGGTTGTAGACCCGCAACGTGTTGTAACCCTCGAAGGCATTCATCGCGGGTGCAGCCTCGAGTTCTTTTTCGAGAGAACCGAGGGAGGCGATCAACTCCTCTATCAAAGAAGATTCGATCGCGCCCTCAATGATCGTGTAGCCGTCGCGTTCGATTTGAGCCAGGTGTGTTTCCGTATCGATCGCCACGGGGGTCACGCTACCCGTAGGCTGCAATCCCATGGCTATCTACGCACTCGGCGATCAAGTACCAGTCATTGACCCGACCGCATTCGTGCATCCCGACGCGACCGTTATTGGTGAGGTAACGATCGGCCCAGGTTCCTCTATCTGGCCCCAGGCCGTTCTTCGTGGTGACTACGGCGCGATCACGATTGGCGCACGCACATCGATTCAAGATGGAAGCGTCATCCACGCGGTTCGTTCCCTACCGACCGTCATAGGCAACGACTGCGTGATTGGCCACCTAGTACATATTGAATGTGCAACCATCGAGGACGGATCGCTCGTCGGGTCAGGATCGATCGTCCTTCACAGGGCCATAGTGCGCGCCGGGGCGTTGGTCGGAGCGGCAGCACTAGTGCCGAACGATATGGAAGTGCCGTCCGGGGCTATGGCGTTAGGTGTGCCAGCCAAGCTCAGGCTGAATGCCATAAATTCCGAGCGGCAGATCGTGCCGATTGCAATGAACTACGTACAGAATGCTGCTCGCTATCAAACCGAGATGCGTCGCCTCGACTGATCCGACCCGCCCCAAGTGGTGGGTATGCGGATCGGTACCGGTCGACTTCGGATTAGCGGCCTGGTGGTCCTAGTCTGCGTCGGTTGTTGTTTGTCCTAAGGAGATCCCATGCCTGAAGCCGTAATTGTCGCTACCGCCCGTACGCCTATCGGCCGTGCATTCAAAGGAAGCTTTGCCGAAGAGCGCGCCGACGATATGGCAGCGTTCATCGTCGATGCCGTTCTCAACAAGGTTCCCGAACTCGACCGCCACTCCATCGAGGATCTGGTACTCGGTTGCGGGTTACCTGGTGGTGAGCAGGGATTCAACATGGGACGCGTCGTAGCGATCCTCGCTGGCATGCCCACAGTTCCTGGCACAACGATCACTCGTTACTGTTCGTCGTCCTTGCAGTCACTGCGAATGGTCGCGCATGCAGTGAAAGCCGGGGAAGGTGACGCGTTTATCGCAGCAGGCGTGGAAGCCGTTAGCCGGTTCATGGTGGGTGGAAGTTCCGATCACACACCGAATACGCAGAACCCGCGCTTTGCCGATGCGGCCATACGTTCGGCTGAGCGCATGGCTGGTGGCCAGGGGACCTGGACGCCGCCCGAAGGTATGCCGGACGTGTACATCGCGATGGGCGAGACGGCCGAAAATGTCGCAGCTCTTGAGGGCGTTAGCCGCGAAGCAATGGATGAGTTCGCCGTGCGTTCTCAAAACCGCGCTGGCGCCGCTATCGAGCGCGGGTTCTTTGAACGGGAGATCACCCCATACACGCTTTCTAACGGAACCGTCGTCACCTCCGATGACTGTCCGAGACCCGGGACAGAACTCACCAAGCTTGCATCGCTCTCGCCGGTTTTTCGACCCGACGGATTGGTGACCGCAGGCAATGCGTGCCCGTTGAACGATGGTGCTTCGGCAGTAATCGTCATGAGCGATACGAGGGCGGCAGAACTCGGGATCACGCCACTGGCGAGGATTGTGTCGAGTGGCGTAACTGGTCTTGACCCCGAGATTATGGGCCTCGGACCAATCGAAGCTTCCCGTCAAGCCCTAGCGCGCGCTGGCATGACCATTGACGATGTAGATCTCGTGGAGATCAACGAGGCGTTCGCGGCTCAAGTGCTTCCGTCGGCCGAAGCACTCGGCATAGATCTCGACAAACTGAATGTCAACGGTGGAGCCATCGCCCTCGGACATCCATTTGGCATGACTGGTGCTCGCATCATGACTACGTTGCTCAATGGACTTGAAGATGCAGACAAGACCATTGGTTTGGAGACGATGTGTGTAGGCGGCGGCCAAGGAATGGCGATGATTGTGGAACGGCTTTCGTAAGGACGTAACTCGAACGTGTTCTAGCGGTCGCTAAGCGGGAACGACAGACCAGATTGCATTTTCTGGAATGGCGACAGCTCCATCTTCGACCTGCAGGTGCACCTTGCCATGTGCGCGCGACCTCAGAATGCCGGTAGAAAATACTTCGTTCCCCTCTTGATCCGCATGCCCAATCAAGAACACTCGGTCTCTACCGCGACGCAACCGTTCATCCCACGCATAGTGCCAACGCCCGTCGGGGCTGCGTCGTGCTGGCCGCCCGACGTGCACCTTGTGTTCGGAGTACCCGTCAGCGAGTCGTTTCGCGCGTCCCGCGCCCCCGAACTCGATGGTGGCGTCCAACAACACGCGCGTGAAGGTGCGACCGTGGTTGGGAAGGTCATGGGTGGCCCGCATAACCCAGTGTGAAAGTTCGTGGATTATTACACCGGTCGTGCGGTAGCGACGCGGCAACGTGATGGTCGGGCCCTCCGGGTCCTCGCGGTAAAAGGCATGCCGCGCGCCGTGGCCAGGGCGCAACTTCGGAACTTCATCGAGCGGGCAGTGTGGAAAGCGATCTGACCACCACAACGATCCGACTACTTGGTACGCGAAGGCGGCACAATCGGGGAGGGTCGGCAGCCCGCGACCAGGCAGAGTCGCTTCGGCGCGGTACACGCGAGAGCGCTGGGCATCTCTAGGCGGCGTTGGTTCAGTCACTATTTCGTTCGATCGGAGATGCGGCGTTCAGGAAGTGCCGATAGCTGACTCTATGACTAGACCCGGCGCTTGAATGTGTTGACGCGCAGCCATTGACCCCATGATCCCGTATTCGGTTCGTAGTCGTGCCATGCCAACGTTGTTGCCCGTGTAACCAGGAGGTTGGGCGAGCATCCAAAGGATCCCCTCCGCGGCCACTTCGGGAGGTTCCCAATCCGAGTGGTCGAGGTCGGGCATTGCGGCGAGGAATCCCTCCGACGCAACGGGTACGTCAATGCGGAATGTATTCACAGCGATGCCATTTGGCAGAAGTTGGGCCGCGAGGGACACCGTTAGATGCTCGAGTGCCGCCTTAGCCATCCCGTATGCCATCTCTCCAGGGAAATAATTGAGGGCAGCGGCCGAAGACACGTTGATGATCGCTCCGCAGCCGCGGTCGATCATTGATGGAGCAACGGCTTTCGCTGCGATCAATGGAGCGCGCACATCTACCGCAAAGATTAGGTCAAAGCGTTTCATCGGCAACTCGAGATCTCCCGGAAACGTGATTGCTGCGTTGTTCACAAGAATGTCTATGGCACCAAGACGGTCTACTGTGGCTGCGACCATAGCCTCGACTTCTTCATCGGATGCGAGGTTCGTAGGAACGGCGATCGCTGTTCCGCCGGCATCCCGAATGCTCTTTACCGTGTCGTCGATTGTCCCTGGTGTTGACAGCGGAAGTAGGTCGGTGGCGCGCGCGGCGCATGCAACCTTGGCGCCCGCCATCGCGAGAGCTCGAGCTGTCGCCGCGCCAACGCCGCGGCTAGCACCTGTCACGAGTGCGACGCTTCCGGAAATATCCACGTGAACCTCCTATTATCACGCGACGCTATTCGAGGGCCGCAAGGTGGAGAGTATGCGGACCTTTCTGGCTGCGAAGCCCAATACCTCGATCTGATTCGGAGAAAAAGCGAATGACAGACCCGTCACCTGGAGTCCCGCCGTTCAACGCACGCCTGCTCAGACCCGATGACGCTCCGGCGCTCGTGAACGCGATTCGTGAGTCTTATGGTGAGACCTACGACTGCGAATGGCTTTACGACGAGGTCGAAATCGCGAGGCGAATCGAGGATGAAACGATGGTGTCGGTGGGTGGTTTCTTGGACAGCGGAAGAATCGTCGCGCACTATGGCGTGCTGCTTGATGGTCCCGACGCCAAAGTAGGGGAGTCCGGTCAAGCCGTCGTTGCTCCCGATTTCCGTGGGCACAAGGCATTTTCGATCCTGAAAAAAGTTTTGACCGAGCGGTTTGAGGAACTCGGTTTTTTCGGTTTCTACGCGGAAGCGACCGCCGCACATTCGTATAGCCAACGAGCAGCTATTGCCGGTGGAGCCCACGAGACCGGGTTCTTGCTTGGCTATATCCCTGCGACCGTTGCTTACACGGACATCAAGATGGACGAGGCAGGTCGGCGCCAGTCGGTCGCGTTGCTTTGGACCACAACCAATCCGCTGCCTGCGAGAGTTGTTCACCTGCCGGAACGACATCACGGAATTGTTGAGCGCATCTATGGCAACGCGAATATCTCGCGCACAATCGACACGACGGTGATTCCGCTACCCAATAGGCCGACGCGCATCACCATTGAAGATCGCCCTGACCATAACGAAGCAACAATTGTCATTGAGGAAATCGGCAGCGACGTTATAGAGGCACTGCGTTGGGGCATAAAGGTGGAAGCAGACCGTGGCCGAGAGGTCGCGTTTGTGCACATTCACATCGGGGATCCCATGGCCGCCGCAATTCCAGACGCGATTCACGACGAACTGGGAGTGTTTTTCGGAGGAGTGATCCCTGAGCGCCGCAACGGCGATGTACTCGTATTGCAGTGGATCGGCAATGCAGACATAGACCCGTCGGACATCGAGACGGCATCTGACTTTGGCCGCGAGTTACTCGAATTCGTGCTTGCAGGGCGTACGCCCTCGGAGTAACCCAGCCTCAGACAAGCCCGAGGTCTTGAGCATCGCGCAGTAACTGGTCTCCGGTCTTTGGCCAACCGGCTGGCGACACGGATGTTTCAATGCTGTCTACGCGCACAGGCGATCTGGTATTCGATGCTTCATATGTCGCAAAACAAAGTTGGAGTGCCTTAACGGCTTGGTCGCCGGTCATGTCAGGCGTCTCGCCAGAGATCAGGCAATCGATGAAGTGGCGAGATGATCCGATGAATCCAGCACCCCAATCGGCGTTGACATTCGTGAACGACTCCGTCACTCCATCGCCGCGAAACAACATCACCGGCGCCAAATCGAGCATCTCTCCGGTGCATCTCGTAACCCAAATGAGACCGTCGGTTCCTTGAACCTCGAAGAATTCATCAGCTCCGTAATAACTGGATCGCATTTGCATTCGAGGTGCGTACGCGACTTCCATCGTGCCTAGAAGATCCTCTCGTGCGTATTCAAAAATCGCCGCCGTCGGTGCTTCGAAAAACAGTGGACCTTGACGAACGATTGCTTGCACGCTCTGAATTTCTGTATCGACGATCCAAGGAGCGGTTGCGAACTTGTGGATCATGTCGTCGAAGAGGTGCCCGCCCGGACTGCGGTTATCGAATCTCCACGCGTACCCCTCAGGTTGGAGGTTGCGTGAAAACTCCGAATCGCTGTCTCCAACGACGGTCTTAATGCGTACCATCGTCGGGCTGCCTATTGCACCGTCGCGTATGAGTTGCCGAGCTTTTAGTAGCGGCGGATAGTGGAAGTAACACTCCGAAACGCGCAAAGTTACACCTGCGGCATTAGCGGCAGCGACCATCTCTAGGGCATCTTTAACGCTATTTGCAATCGGCTTCTGACACGACACGTGTTTTCCTGCCGCGATCACTGCAAGTACATGTTCTTTGTGTAAGTCCGTAGGCGTGAGAATTTCGACCGCATCGATATCTGGGTCAGCGAGCATGTCGTCGAGTGCCGTGTAGACCTTTGGCACTCCCCAAACTGCAGCCTTGTGTTCGGCTTCTTCTTTGCGTGTATCGCAGAGGGCGAGCACATCACATTGTGGGTGTTCGAGGTAACCGAGAACATTTAGTTGGGCGATGTTGCCAATGCCGACGATACCTAGACGGACGCGTTTCATACTCTCTCCCTTCGGATCTGTGATGTGAACTCGGTGCTGGTTATCCGAACGTCTTGCGGGTGTAAGCGACTACATCGGATATCTCAACTTCGGAAAGTATCTCGCCGAACTTCGGCATACCACCGCCCCCGTTGGATACGAATCGTTCCTGTCCCGAGGCATCGGCGAAAACATCTGTAATTCCAATAAGGCTAGGACCCGTAATACCCTCTCCCGATACTGCGTGGCACCTTGCGCATTATGAGATTCCAACCACTAGAAAGAGAAATGCGACCGCGCGGCATGCCATTGCTGGCATCATCGCCGCGACCGCAAGTCCACCGCAAAGTGATTGCGGCCGATACGCTCGGCCCGTGCGCGGTTTATCGGCCCCTTACAATGCTGCATGGGCGTGGTTCTCGCGCCACGCCGCGATAGGACCCCGCTCGCGGCGCGGTCGCCGCTGTGATGCGTTCGGCGACGGCAGCGCAATTTGCTTCCCGACGATCACCGTGTTTGGCGAGTCGTACATCGGACTCGGCGAACGCGTTCTGATCGGTCCTTTCTGCACGTTGGCGGCCGGCGTAATGCCGGGACATGTACTAGACGCCGATCGTGTCGTGACGATAGGTGACGACGTGCTCATTGGCAGGGGGAGTGGCATCGTTGGCCACATGTCTATCGAGATCGGTGACGGTGTGTTCACCGGGCACAACGTGTACATCACCGATGCAAACCATGGATACGAGAACATTGATCTCGCGATTGGTAAACAGTTCGCACCGTCGCGTCCCGTGCGCATTGGCGCCGGTTCATGGCTCGGCCACGGTTCGATCGTATTGCCGGGTGCCGACATAGGCGAACACGTAGTGATAGGCGCAGGTTCAGTAGTGGTCGGCACTATTCCTAGTTTTAGTGTCGCCGTAGGTAATCCGGCGAAGGTGATTAGGCGTTACAACGCCGAACGAGGAGTCTGGCGCGACGAGACCTAGCTAACACCCTGTTGGGTGCCAGCTAGGTCTCGGCTATTACGTCTGGTTACGCCCTTCGCGGTCTAGTTCTTTGCCGGAGATGGATAACTAGGCGGTGCGTACTCAGGAGGTATTTCTTCGTAGATCGTTATCGACGACTTAGCATCGAAAAATCCGGGGTCGCTAGATGGAACCTTCCCGTACTCGTATCGCTTGCCGCCAAGCACGTATTCGTAGAGCCCCTTGCCTACGTTTCCAACCTCGTCTTCACCTGTGGCGTTGGGGTTCCACCAGAGGAGCCCAATGTCATCGCTACCACCCCAGTCGGTGCCGTTCCAGATGCCGTGGTGTCCGCGCGAAACAGCTGGACTCAATGGCGTTCCACCCGAACTAGGTGCCCGGAACATTCCGTCGCGGAACGAGTTTGCGGTGAGCTTTGGTCCAGCCATGTTGATGCCGTGAAAGACGTTCGCGATTCCCGGAATGAGCACACCGTAGGTGTTGTTCGGAGGTGCTTGACCGTGGAACCACTTGTAGAGGTTGTAGGTCTGGCTCGCACTTTGGTTCGTACGCGCTGGCGTGAGAGCGACACCGAACGCGTGCGCCCATTGCTGCTGGTCGTAAGTGCGACCGAACAGAGCGATGTCTGCGAGGACGTTAGGACCAAGCACCCATTCTGGGAAGTAGTCCTGTGCGGTGGCCTCGCGGCTGAGTGCGCCCGGCATTATGGGGTCACCGTAAAAGATAATTGTGGTGACTCCGGCAGTTTTCATCTTGGCGATCACCGTGCGGGCGATCTCCTGGGACCGAGCCAGGTCTAGGAAGAACTCTTGATCGGCTACCAACTTGGCGCCGTTTTTCTCAAGGGCTTGGGCGAGCGCGCCGAACGCGGCCGTGTGGTCCCCTGCGGGCGTGTTGTAGTGCACCGCGCCGAACTTGCGAATCTCGGATTGGATTTTGGGATCTCCCGCAAATTCAGCCTTCTTCCCCGCGAGCATGTTCCCGACCATCTCCGCGGTCAGCAAACTTGCTTGCTCTGGGATTGGACCGGTTGCCCAAACGAGGGGAGCATTGGCGGTCGTAAATTTTTCGGGCTTCGCCAACGCGCAGTCGCCTATGCAGATGATCCCACGCGCTGTGATTTCTTCGGAAAACGCATTCGTTTGCGATGGACCATTGATTACAGCGAACGGCTTCTGCTCTGCGATCGCGATCGCGTCTGCTTTGGCAGTGATCGGGTCATCGGGTGCTCCGGTGCCGTTGAAGTACTCAATGTTTACCGTTCGGCCGTAGGTTTCGTAGTACGCGCTAAATAACTGCGCGTAGCCAGTCATCGTTTCCTTGGCCGTCGCGACATCGACGTCTGCTCCTGCGCTGCGCACCGTCGCCGCTTGCAGGGGGTTCTTACGCGGATCACCGACGTAGACAATCACCTTGACTTCCTTGGCGGTTACACCAGAAGCGGTGGCGCCGCCGTTGTTGCCAGTGAATGGCTCTACGCACAATGAGGAGTATGTATATGGGATCGCATAACGCCCAGTCTCTTCGTCGCACCTATCGCCGAAGTCCACTTCTTCGTTGAGCAACTTGGCTTTCTCGGTCGTCATTGGTCCCGAACGCACCAACTCTTCGGTGGTCGCGTTTTCTCCGGTGGCGTTGTCGTTCGATGTGTCTTCCTTGCCACCGCCTGCGACGAGTACCACTACAAGGATCAATACAACTGCGACAAGTATTGCTACGAGTGGCCCAAAGCGCTTCATCGCACTCGGACGATCTGGTCGGGTGTTGGTCGGTTGCATTTGTTTCCTCCTTGGTGGATGCCAGGCAGCACCCTAGGACAGTCTGATCCCCCCGCCGGAGCGACTGATCGCAGTCTTGTCGGTGCCGAGGTAGGACGCCACGACTCTAGGGTCGTGAACCACCTCTTCGGGGGGTCCGTCGGCGATTACTTCGCCGAGATCGAGAGCTATTACCCGGTCCGATACCGATTGAAGCAGCGGTAGATCGTGTTCGATCAACAGGATGCTCGCCCCTAGTTGGTTTCGGATGCGTAGCAGCAGTGGCCCCAAGGCCTCTGCCTCACGCTGTGCGATTCCGCTAGACGGCTCGTCGAGGGCCAACACTGTTGGCTGATGGGCCAGGATGCAAGCGAGGTCGACGATCCGGCGGCTTCCTGTAGAAAGTTCGTGCAGAAACTTATTTCTGAAAGCTCCGATACCCATTAGATCAATTAGTTCGTCGACGCGTGAATAGACCTCTGCCTCTGAGTCAACAAGCGCGGGAAGGTGGAGGGCGGCTGAAAGTGGATCGCGCACTCCGACGGAGCACTCCAGTGCGACGGCAATTGTCTCGGCGACCGTAAGGGCGGGGAACAGGCGGCCGTCCTGAAACGAACGCCCGAGGCCGAGGCTTGCCCGCACGTGAGCAGGACGATTCGTTACGTCGTAGACAATGCCATCGTTTCCGCGAAGCAATACTGCTCCGCCATCATCTGGCGTATATCCGCATACGACATCGAACAGCGTCGTCTTTCCCGCGCCGTTCGGTCCGATGAATCCGAGGATCTCGCCGCTTGCCACGGTGAAACTCACGTCGCGCAATGCACTGATGCCACGGAAGTTTTTCGAAACATCTCGCGCTTCGAGTTGCAATTGCGGTGCATCGCGTTCCGCATCTCCCTTGGCGGACGCCGCGACCGCTGCCGCTTTGATCTCCGAGACGGTCGCGGCTTCGCCGTCAGCCACGGGAACACTCGCCACAGCTTGAGCGTGCGTTGCCGCGCCTTCGAGGAATACAGAACGGAGGACGTCGGGCCTGTCGAGCAATTCTGCTGTGGGGCCATGGAACCGGATTTCGCCCTTCTCCATGAAGTAGGCCGTTTCTGCAACCGTAAGCGCAACATTGACTGATTGCTCTACGAGGATGATGGTTGTTCCGGCCGCTTTGAGCGCTCGGACGATCTCCAAGAGTTGGCCGACGACACTTGGCGCCAGGCCTAACGACAGTTCGTCGATCATCAGCAGCCGCGGCTGTTCTATGAACGCCATACCAAGTGTCAGCATTTGCTGTTGTCCACCGGAGAGGTTGCCGGCCGCCTGGTCGATGCGTTCGCCAAGAACAGGAAAGATCCCAAGGACCCTCTCGGTGCGTTCGCGCACATCGTCATGCTGCTTGCGGTGTATCCAGCCTGCGAGTTGCAGGTTCTCGCGAACGGTGAGCGAAGGGAATACACCTTGGCCACCCGGCATGAGTGTGAC